>DATEOW010000017.1:0-19317 GCA_035273665.1 Burkholderiales bacterium
ATCCTGTCCGATGAGATCCTCGACGTTGTAACCGGCCATGTCCGCGAAATGCTGATTAACCATGCGAAAGCGACCTTCGTCATCGATCGCAACCAGCCCGAACACTGCGCTTTCCATGATGCGGTCACGGAACTCATAGGCCTGTTGCAGACTTTCGAGCGCCGTTTTCAGTTCGGCGGTTCGTTCCTGCACACTCTTTTCAAGCGCCTCGTTTGCCGTTCGTTGCGCCTGTTCAGCTTGTTTGCGCAGATGCGCATCGCGCAGGATGGCCGTGCAGAAGCGGCCGCTTCCGGAAGACCAGGTCGCCACTGACATTTCCGTCGGGATATGGCTGCCGTCTTTGTGCTGCACCGTCAATTCCATGGTGCCGTCTTTGTCGCCGTTGTGCGCTGACCGAATTTCGCAGGGCGAAGGGGAAAGTCCGGGCAAGCTCTCGGCCGGCAACAACTTTTTGAAGGGCATACCCAGAACTTCGTCGACCGAATAGCCGAACATATTCTCCGCAGCGCGGTTGAACGAAACGATGCATCCGTTATCGTCAACGATCAGAATCGCGTCATGTGCCGTGTCGGTGGCAGCGCGATATTGTTCTCGGCTGTATTGGAGTTCTTCAGTCATTTGGCGCGCAAGTCGGATGGCGCGGTCTTGAGTATTGGCGGCCGACAGGGTGATTCCAAAAAGAAGCAAGCTGACCATCAGCCCGACGAGCAACACGGCCAATGGGTCGGCACTGTTGAAATACCATGCGCCGAAGCTGCTGGCTAAGGCGAGAACAAATACCAGCCAGGGAGGAAAAAATTGACGGAGGCGATGCAGCGGCCAGGGCGGATGCACTGCCCTCATGGATTTCCCGCCAGATAAAGTCGCTGCATGCGTCTTTTCCAGTCCGCGTCCTTTCGGGAGCAAATCCCAAGATGCAGCATTAATGCAAACGCTGTTCCCGCCGTGCGCATTGCACATTGGGCTGCGATACCATATCCCCGATGAACGCCACGCAACAGCTCGATTTCTATTGCGAGCGACTCGGCAGCGGCATATGGGCCGAGCCGCTGAACGTCTTGAGCAATCTCGCCTTTCTCCTTGCTGCCTATCTGCTCTTTCGTCGGCATGGGCGGGATGTGTCCTTATGGGCCGGGCTGATCGCGCTGGTCGGACTGGGGAGTATCGCGTTTCATCTCTTCGCTACCGTGTGGGCGCATTGGCTGGACCTGCTGTTCATCGAGGTTTTTATTTATAGCTTCATTGCCGTCTACTTGCGCCGTGCCTTTCACTTCAACTGGACAAAAACGATTCTTGGTCTGGCGGCCTATCTTCTTTTCGAATGGGCGCTCACCAACGCCTTCGAGCCGGGCGCCTGGAATGGCTCCTACCGTTATTTGCCTGCACTGATTTTGCTCGTGGCCATGACTTTATCGGCGCAATGGCTGCTGCCGTCCATGTTGCGACCGCTTGTGATGTCGGTAATCGTGTTTGCGGTCGCCCTTTTGCTGCGCAGTGTGGATATGATCTTCTGCGGTCCGTGGCCTTGGGGAACCCATTTCATATGGCATATGCTCAACGCCGCCGTACTTTATTACGCTGCCCTTGCCTTGCGCCGCCGCGCTTTGAATTGAGAGAACAGCCAGATGCTTGGGAGCAAGACAAGAATGGATCCGGTCAAAAAGAACGTCGCCGTGCTCGCAGCGCTGCAAGCTTTGTTATTTACCAACAACTCGACGGCGATCGCGCTCAATGGATTGGTTGGCTATGCGTTGGCGAGCAATAAATCACTCGCGACCTTGCCGGCGACTGGATGGGTAGTAGGTGCGGCAATGAGCACCTACTTCGCTTCGCTCCTGATGAAGCGCATTGGGCGGCGGGCCGGCTTCACCTTCGGCACCTTCGTAGGCATCCTGGGCGTATCGATTTGCTGCTTCGCGATCTATAGCGGCAGCTTCTGGTTATTTTGCGCAGGTAGTCTGGTTTTTGGTGTGTACAACGCCTTCGGACAGTACTACCGCTTCGCCGCCGCCGATGCGGCGCCCGCCGACTACAAGAGCAAAGCCATTTCGCTCGTGCTTGCCGGAGGGTTGGTGGGCGGCATCATCGGCCCTGCCACGAGCCAATGGACAAAGGATATTCTCCCGACTGCTTATCTCGGCGCGTATATCGCCTTACTGGCGTTTTTATTCGTCGTGCTTGCGGTATTGCGCCTGCTGGATATGCCGCCGCCTACGGAGAAAGAAGCGGGAGAAGCCGCGCGACCACTGGGGCAGATCATGGCGCAACCGGTGTTTGTGGTTGCCGTGCTGTCGGCTGCGATCGGTTATGGCGTGATGAATCTACTGATGACCGCGACGCCGCTCGCGATGGGTATCTGCGGCCATCCTTACAGCGCAGCTGCGGGCGTCATTTCTTGGCATGTAGTCGCCATGTTCGCCCCTTCTTTTTTTACCGGATCGTTGATCAAACGTTTCGGCGTGCTACAGATTATCCTGGTCGGCGTATTGTGCAATTTCGCTTGTGTATTCGTTGCCCTTGCGGGTGTTGAGGTGCGGAACTTCTACGGCGCGCTGATTCTTCTCGGGCTCGGCTGGAATTTTTTGTACATTGGTGGAACGACTCTCCTTACTGAAGCCTATCAACCGGCTGAGCGCGCGAAGGCACAAGGGGCGAACGACATGCTTATTTTTATCACCATGGCGACCTCTTCATTTTCCTCGGGCGTTCTTTTGGAAGCCAATGGTTGGAATATTCTGAACTGGCTCGCGCTGCCGTTCATTCTAATTGTCGGACTGGCGGTGGTATGGCTGGGCATGGCGCGCCGTGCAGCACTAAGACCGGTTTGATGAAACCCGACCCGCAAGTTCTCGAGCTGCTCGCAGAGCTCGCCAAAGCCAAGGTTCCCGGGTATGAAGTACTCGGCGTGCAACAGGCGCGCGCGCTGTATTCGGCGCGAGCGGATATGAACATGCCGCGAGTCGAGGTAGCACAAGTCGTCGATATGCACATTGAAGGGCCGGGAGGCAGGTTGCCTTTGCGCATCTATCGCGCCTATGGCAGTCAGGATACGGAGCAGCTTCCGGCACTTGTTTATTTCCATGGCGGCGGGTGGGTGTTGGGAGACCTCGATACGCACGACCCCATCTGTCGAGAACTGGCCAATATGGCTCATTGCGCGGTCGTCTCGGTGGGCTATCGGCTTTCTCCGGAACACAAGTTTCCGGAACCGGTTGAAGACGCAATCGCCGCGACGCGATGGGTCGCGGAGAACGCAGCGTCGCTGCATATCGATTCCCAACGCATTGCGGTCGGCGGCGATTCCGCCGGCGGAACCATGGCGGCGGTGGTTTGCCTTGAATTCCGCGATCAAGGCGGACCGAAAATAGTGATGCAGGCGCTGATGTACCCACCCACCGATCTGCTTGCGCAAACGGCATCCCACATGGAATTCGCGCGTGGTTATGGCCTGACCCGTGAAAGCGTTTTGTGGATGCGGGGACATTACATTCGCGACGAGCAGGACCCGCACGATTGGAGATGCTCGCCGTTGCGAGCGAGCGATCATCGCAATCTGCCTCCCGCTTTTATTTTGACGGCCGGCTTCGACACTTTGCGCGACGAAGGCCGCTTGTATGCCGAGGCCTTACACAACGCAGGTGTACTCACGACTTACGAGTGCTTCGAGGGAATGGTGCACGGCTTTATCAATTTAGGACGAGTGCTTGCGGGGGCGCGCCATGCGCTCTATCGCGTCGCTCAGGCGCTCAAGGCTGTTTTTGAACCGCCACAGGTTCGTGTGCGATGAAAACCATCCGGTGGGGCATCATCGGTTGCGGTCATGTGTGCGAAGTCAAAAGCGGACCGGCCTTACTGCGGTCTCGAAACGCCGCCATTGCCGCGGTCATGCGGCGCGATTTAGGCGCTGCACGCGATTTTGCGAAGCGCTTCGGTGTTCCGCATGTTTATGACGACGCCGAAGTGCTGTTGAATGATCCGACGGTTGACGCTGTTTATATTGCAACGCCCCCGGCCTGGCATCGGCACTACACGCGCATGGCCGCTGCCGCGAAAAAGCCCGTGCTTGTCGAGAAGCCGATGGCCATGAGCGTCGTCGAAGCCGAAGAAATGATCGCCTTATGCGACGCAGCCGGCATTCCGTTGTTCGTGAATCATTTCCGCCGGGCGCTTCCGCGCTTTATCGAAATCAAGTCGCGTATCGATGCCGGCGCTATTGGCGAGGTTCGCAGCTTCACCGTTTCTTTCTCAGCTTCGCGGGCGCTCAATGACGAGCCCGGCGCAGACGGCTGGCGCTTGCGCGCCGAGAGTGGTGGCAACCCTTTTTTCGATACGGCTTGCCACCATCTGGATGTGCTCGATTATCTACTCGGCACGATTGCCGACGTCCGTGCGCATGTCAGTCGGCAAGCGGCGCATGCGCATGCGCCAGACGTTTATACGGCGAGCTTTCGATTCGACAATGGCATACAAGGCGTCGGCTCCTGGTGCTATAACGCCGGCGTTACCAACGACTTCGTCGAAATCCTCGGGACGACAGGGCTGCTTGCTTTCACCGTTTTTGATTTCGAAGCGCCAATCTTGTTGGAGACCGAAGAAACCGCGGAAGAAATCGTCGTCGTGCCGGAACTCTACGTGCATCGGCCTTTCTTCGAGTGTGTGGCCGATACGCTGAACGGCAAGGGCCAGTGCAATAGTACGGCGGCAACCGCGCTGCGCACCGTTCGTATCATGGATCGAATTCTCGCTCAGGCCGCATGACGATCCGAGCTCTCAACCATTTCACGGTGATGAGTCGCGATCTCGATGCGAGTCGCGAATTTTATTGCGAGGTACTGGGCATGGAAGTCGGCGCGCGACCGCCAATGTCTTTCCCGGGGCTGTGGTTGTACGCCGAAGGCGCGCCTATTCTTCATCTGGTTGGTGTGCAAGAGGCTACCGCATCCCGCAATGGCGTGATCGATCACGTCGCCTTGACCGCGTCGAATTTACGCGAGGTGGTGGGGCGGTTGCAGGCAAAGAACATCAAGCACAGTTTGAGAAGAACGCCGGATCGTGGATGGCAATTGTTTTGCCGCGATCCGGACGGTGCAATGATCGAGTTGGCTTTCGCCGCAGAGGAGATCGCGCCCGAGGACATCGCCTCCTGATGCGGCTGAAGCGACTGTTAAGCGGCAAGGCAAGTGTCGAAGTCGCGGAAGAAAAAGGGGTTCGGACGCTCCATCTGGGCGGCGACGCCATCCAGAGCGCCATGCGCTTGTCCGCGCCGGACCGTTTGGAGCTTGCATATACCCGCGCAATGATGAGCGCCTTATTGTTCAAGGAAGCGCCGCGCGAGATTTTGATGATTGGACTGGGCGGCGGTTCCATTGCGCGGTTCGCACATCAACGCATGCTCAACAGCCGCATGACCGTCGTCGAGATCAATCCCAAAGTGGTGGCGGCTGCCCGCAGCTTTTTCGGCGTGCCCTTCGATGATGGGCGCCTGAAGGTCGAAGTCGCGGATGGCGGGGCCTATGTACGGGCGCATCCCTCTTCCTGCGATTTGTTGTTGCTCGATGCTTTCGACGATGGCCGCTCGGTAAAGAGCCTTGCCACACAATCTTTTTATGACGCCTGTGCGGCATGCTTAAGGCCGGGCGGAGTTTTCAGCGTCAATTTCATCGAAGACGAGCCGCGTTTCCCGGCGTATTTGAACCGCATTGAAAACGCTTTCAAAGGACGAGTGTTGGTTATGCCGTCTGAAGACCGTGTCAACAATATTGTTCTGGCCATCAAAGATGGTCCGGTACGTCTCGCCATTGAAAATCTCAAGCGGCAAGCGCGTGCACTGAAACGGCGCTATGAATTGCCCTTCGATCTTTTTCTGCGCGACCTGCTTGAACATAACGACCGTACGAGTGCTTACCTCCGCCTCGGCCTGCCGGAGGCTTCATCAGACTAGAAAGTTGTAGGACGGGGGAGGGTGTTTTGAGCGGACGGCGTGCTGTTCCACCCGTCCTTTTTAATACGGCCCTTTGCATTCATGTAGGACCATCGGCGAATGCGAGCCGGCTGTAGGGAAGCTGCGGGAAGTTGCGGCTTGATCAAGCAGGTGCAAAACGATTCCAAGAAAACGATAGCAAGAAACGGTTTCAAGCAAGGGTAGGCCTGCGGAGCTCGCTTTCGGGGTCTGCAAAATTTACCTGGCGGTCTTATTTTCATTTTTCTGTACGCGCCGAGGCGGATTTGCGCTTTAATAAAACGTACAACAACACAACACAGTGAGTCGATCGAATGAAATTCGCTATGCATGCAATTTTGAGCTTCGTCTTGTTCGGCGTATCGAGCTTGGCCTCCGCTCAAGCCACAGGTCCGTACGCCAACCGGGATATCGATGTGCAGATCCGCCGGACGAGCTACGGCATTCCACACATCAAGGCGAACAACTATGTGAGCTTGGGTTACGGCATCGCCTACGCCTATGCCGAGGACAATCTCTGCCTCATGGCGGATCGTTTTTTAACCGCTCGCGGCGAACGATCTTTATATCTCGGGCCGAGCGCACAAGTTTTTGTAGGACTCGAGCCGGTCGGCAATTTCGAGGCGGACGTTTATGTTCGAGGCTACTTCGATGACGCGTCGATCGCGCAACAATTCGGAAAAATCTCGGGAGAAGCGCAGCAGCTGATCGCCGGTTATGTGCGGGGCTATAACCGGTATCTCGCAGATACACCGGCTTCTTCCTTGCCGGCCGAGTGCGCCGGTGCGCCTTGGGTGCGTCCGATCACCACGCAGGACATGTATCGCAATCTCCTGCTTGGAGCCACCTTGGCCAGCGGCGTGCCCTTCGTTCAAGGGATCGCTTTCGCCGCCCCGCCCGGCGGCGCTGCGGCGGCGAATGCCGGCAACGCATCGCTGCCCCTCGCCAATTTGCCGGGCCACCGATCCACTTTCTTGGGCAGCAATGCAGTCGCGATCGGCAGCCAAGCGTCCGAGAATGGCAGCGGCGTGTTATTAGGCAATCCGCATTTCCCCTGGGATGGGCCGTTACGCTTCTACCAGATGCATCTCACCATCCCCAACAAGTTAAACGTGATGGGCGCGGCGCTTCCTGGTTTCCCCATGGTGCAGGTTGGCTTCAACGAAACACTCGCGTGGTCCCACACGATCTCTACCGGCGTGCGTTTCACGCTCTATGAATTGACGTTAAAGCCGGGCGAGCCGACGACCTATGTGTACGAGGGTCAAGAGCGCGCGATGCAGCCGCGTGTGGTGGCGGTGCCCATTGGTTTGCCCGGTGGCGGAATGGTCCAGCAAAACGTGACGCTCTATCGCTCGCATTTCGGCGCCATGGTGATCAATCCACCGGCGGGACTCCAATGGTCCGAGAGCAAGGCCTATGCAATTCGAGATGCCAACATCGACAACGTCCGCATGATCGATCAATGGATTGGGATGGCGCGTGCGGGCGGCGTTCCCACCTTGAAGACGGCGCTTGAAGATGAGCTTGGTCTGCCCTGGGTCAATACTGTCGCTGCGGATGACAAGGGTCGTGTTTTGTACGCCGACATTTCCGTCAAGCCGAACGTCACGCAGGCGCAGTTCAATGCATGCTTGCAAGGACCCTTCGGGCAAGCGTTATTCCAAAATGCCGGCCTTGTCCTCCTCGACGGGACGCGCAGCGCTTGCGAGTGGAAGAAACGGAGCGGAGCGGCGCCGAATACCTTGCCACCGAGCGCTTTGCCGTCGCTGGTTCGCCGTGACTTCGTGCAGAACTCCAACGATAGTTACTGGTTGTCCAACCCGGCGGCGCCTCTGACCGGCTTTTCACCGGTCGTGGGCGTAGCGGGAATACCGCAGAGCTTGCGCACGCGTGTGGGGCTGATTCAAATTGCCGATCGCTTCAGTAATGCGGACGGGCTCGGCGGAAGTAAGTTCAGCGACCTGCACTTGCAGCAAATTCTTTTCGGCAACCGGAATCACGCCGCCGAACTGACGGTTGATGCCTTCGTGCCTGTGTGTCAGGCAAATCCGCTCGTCACCGTGGATGGCACGACCGTGAATATCGGACCTGCCTGCGCCGTATTGGCTGCCTGGGATCGTCGCAACGATTCGAGTAGCGTCGGCGCGCACGTGTTTCGCGAATGGTGGTCGCGTATCGCAGTGATTCCCGGCGTCTTTGCCACACCGTTCAACCCGGCGGATCCGGTGCATACACCGCGCGATCTGAACGTCGCCAACAACGCCATCCGGACTGCGTTGCTGCAGAGCTTCGCGCGCGGTGTGCGGATTCTTCAAGACAACGGTATTCCCATCGACGCGCCTTGGGGGCAATTGCATTATCGGTTTGCCGGAAGCCCGATTCCGCTGCATGGCGGCCCAAGCCTGGAAGGGGTTTACAACGCGGTGGATAGTTATCGCGCGCCCGATCCTGCCAACCCGGGCGGCGTGACGCCTTTCGGCTATGTGCCGGTGATCGGAGGCTCGAGCTACATCCAGACAGTCAGTTTTAATAACCGTGGACCGGTGGCGCACGCGATCTTGAGTTTTTCGCAATCCAGCCAGGCCGCATCGCCGCACTACGCCGATCAAACCGCCGCGCTCTTCAGTGCCGAGGAATGGCATCGTTTGCCCTTCAGCGAGGCGGACATCAAAGCGGATGCCGCTTATAGCGTGAAGCGCCTGCGGGAAAACTGAAATTGACTTCGCGGAATAAAAAGGCGGCCCATGGCCGCCTTTTTATTTACCCGCCGCGCTCGAAGCGCTGCTTCAGCGGATCGGTATAAGCCAAGGCGAGCGCCGCGCCATCGAAAAGCGTCGAAAGGATGTAAAGCTCATATTCGAAGGCGTAGTGGACCACTAGACCGCTGAACAGGTGATATAGGAAAGTGATCGCGTAGGTCCAAACGAACAGTGAGCGTCCCCAGCCTTTGAACAGAAAGAACCCAACCGCCGCGATGAGCCACATTGCAATGAACACGAAATAAATCAGGCCGGAAGGATCGAAAAACAGCGCCCCATAGCCTTGCACCATATCGTGCATGGCTCGCGTGTCATCGGCGATGGGAAGGTCGATCCATTGCAACATCGTTGCGATCGCCCAGCAGACAGTCGAGGCGACGACGAGAAAGCGAAAGAGACGAGCGGTAGCCGCCGAACCGAGCGGAACATTGGCGTCTTGCACGCTGGAACCCGGCGGTTGATAGGGATTGTCGTCCTGCATCACCAATGACCTTTGCGTAGATTCCAGCGATAAAGAACGCGTGCAAAGACGTTATACGCCCACCGGCTCAATGTGCGAAGGATCGGCAGCCGGACTATTTTTCCAAGCATGCGCTGGGTGGGCGTGCGGCTCCATAGGTCGGCGAATGCGTCTGCCCCGATTTTGATGGTCCCGGACTCATCGCGCACATACAGCTTTTCGCGAACCTCTTCCAGCGATGCGTCGACTTCTTTGACGGCTTCCGGATTGTTGTGTACGTCCACCCAGTCCACGTCTAAACCACAGGCCTCCATTTCGCCGCGCTGCGATGCGACGCCTGCGCGGCATACCGGACACGCGCTGTTGTAATAGACCTTGGGCTTGCCGTCGCTCACGCTTGATGGCGTTCGAGCAGCGATTCGTAGCGCTCAAGATCCTCGCGCGAAAAACAACAGAAGCTCACTTTTTCGATGATGGGAAACTCGTCGAGTGATTCGCGAACGGTCGTTACCGCGATCTCTGCCGCAGCTGCGCCGGGATAACCGTAAACGCCGGTGCTGATGCAGGGAAAGGCGAGCGTCCGCAAATCGTGAGAGGCAGCAAGCGCCATCGAACGCCGATAACACGAAGCCAGCAACTCCGGCTCGCCGTGGGCGCCGCCGCGCCACACCGGGCCTACAGTGTGAATCACATGCCTTGCAGCGAGGCGATGCCCTTTGGTGATCTTGGCGTCGCCAGTAGCACATCCGCCGAGCTGACGGCATTCCTGCAGCAGACCGGGACCAGCGGCGCGATGAATGGCCCCGTCAACGCCGCCACCACCGAGCAGGGATGTGTTGGCGGCATTCACGATGGCATCGACCGGTAAGGTCGTGATATCCGCTTTTAGCGCTTGCAGTTTCACGGCCGCAAATACGGATAGGGGTTCGTTGCCTTACCCCGTAAGTAGATGCCGTAGTGTAAATGACAGGGGCCGCCGCGCGCATTCCCGGTATTGCCGACATAACCAAGCACTGATCCGGGCTGGACAACATCGCCCCGTTTGATGTCTGAGAAGCGGCTGAGATGCGCATAGTAGTGCCAGCTTCCGCCAGGCCCGAATACGCCTACGATCTGGCCGCCTAAATTGTTATCGCCGAGGCGGACCACCACGCCGCGTGTTGCGCTGAGCACTTCGCGGCCGCAGGGCGCGAAGATATCGACACCTTGATGTTTGCGACCGCCACTGCGTGCGGCTTCCCAGCTATTCACGATGCGCAATGCCGAGATATCCTTCACGGGAATAGCCAAGGGAGGGTGCAACGTCTCGCGCCATAGCGACCACATCGTGCGAGCACGACCGAGCGGTTCCTGGAATATCCACAACAAAACACCAAGAAAAAGAAGCCACAGGAAGATGGAGACGAACCGTTTCAACATTGTCTTGCGATAAGGAGCCGCGCGTGCCGCCCGATTGACGTAGCAAGCCTCGCGCCCCGCCGCGCTTGGGATCAAAGGCTCGCGAACCGCAATCCATCATGCTCTCCTAATCGGAAACGCAGGCGTTCAGTTCTTGAACATATCGCTGGTTGTTTTGCCGGCACAAAGATTCCATCTCGGCAGGCGAGATGTGAGGATTGGCTGAGGTCTCCGGTGCGCCGACCACACAACCCATGCCCTCGATGATTCGGCCGCCAACGCTCCTGCATTGTTCTTCGGTCGGCGTCCTCGACGACCCGGCCGGCGCCGGGGTGCTTGAAGTCGTCTCGATGGATTCCGTTTCGATCGTTACTGCCGCTTGGCGTTCCTTTTTGTTGATGACGTACCATACCGCGCCGGCCGCGATCGCAATGATGACGATCCACTTGATCATGTCGCTTCTCCGATCCTAATCCTGGTCCGCATGGGGTGTAGATTTGTTGAATATTGCAAGAAGGGATAGCACCGCGACTGCGCCGAGCACCCCAGAGATCAGATCGCCCATCGTTTCCTCGAGCGGACCTTGAACATCCGTGCCGAGCAACTGATCCGAAGCAAACTCTCCGATTTCCCAAAACACCGCTGCGGCACACGCCAAACCAAAAGCGAAGATATGGGAGGCGATGGGGTGCAAGCGCGGCACGCTGAGGCGTATCGCTTCGAGCAGGAAAAAACCGGCGGCCGCGCCCCCGAGGAAATGATTCAGATTGTCGAGCGCGGCATGGTAGGGCGAACGGATCACGAAAGCATGAAAGATCAGCACGAGCACCGGCGCCCAGGCGGCACGGCGCATCGTGCGGAAGAAAATATCAGTCAATTGAATCCGTTGTGCGAATGGAGAGGGATCAGCCACGCCTCTTCGCGGCGCAGTCTATCGAAACTAGCTTACAATCTAAAATAAAAACCAACCGGCGTCGCCTAACAGCGACAGTCGCCAAACAAGATCGTCAGAGGAGGAGTTTCTTGAAACCCGTTCGTTCGGCAGCATTGCTGTTTCTCGCCCTGTGTTTACAAGCATCACCGGCCATGGCGTACATCGGACCCGGCTTGGGGACAGGAGCCATCGCAGCGGTTCTCGGCATCCTCGCGGGCGTATTGATGCTCATTGTCGGCGTGTTTTGGTATCCCATTAAGCGCCTGGTTAAAAAAATGAGATCGAAGGCGCAATGATCGGGGCGCTCCTTGCGTCCGTTCTCGTTACCTGCATTCTCGTCGAATTGATTTATAGGGCGGTCCGCCACCCCAAGCTGAAGCCTGCCTTGGCGTCGGTCCAGAATGGTTTCTCGCAGTTCCGCAAGGCGACGACGGATGACGAGCGGCAGCAATTGCTGCTTTCGGTCGGTAGCAAAACGCTTCTGCTCAGCACGGCGTTTCTCGGCGCTTGCATTTTGTTGTTCGTCATCGCCTTCGCGCCGATGCATTTTTTTGCATGGGATCATGCGAACGAAATCGTTTATCTCGGTTCTCTGACCGTTCTTTCGATTGTGTGGTTTTACATTCGCGCCAAATCCTTTCCGAGGAAGGGTGCGGGCGTGCAATCGGCCGGCACGCGCGACGGCAGCTACGGTTTTCTCGACCGCTGCCTGCATCACATGGCACTTGGATCGACGACCCTCCGCCGAGTTGCCTTCGACATGGAAAAGCTCGTCGAATTGCCGGAAAACGTGGGCGCCAAAGACAGTCCGGTGTATGTCTGTGGTCTCGCCCGCTCGGGGACCACCATGCTGTTGAGAATCCTCGACCAGTCCGCGGTCTTCCGCTCGCTGAGTTATCGCGACATGCCCTTCGTCATGGCGCCGAACTTATGGAAAAGAATTTCACGCTATGGCGAGCGGGAAGCCTCACTCGCGGAGCGCGCCCACGGCGACGGTGTGTATGTGGGTTTCGACAGCCCGGAAGCATTCGAGGAAGTGTTCTGGCAAACCTTCGACCAACCCATCGATAGCGCGACGTGCTACGGGATGCCTGCGCCAAGCGAAGAAACCTTGAATGCGTTCGCGGACTATCGCCGTCTAGTGGCGAATCCCAAGAGTGAACGCCGCAGTTCGGGCATTGAGCATCGCTATCTTTCCAAGAACAACAACAACCTCATCCGTTTACCCAGCCTGTGTGCGGAAGCGTCTGCGTCGGTGCTATTGGTTTATCGGGATCCCGTTGCCACGGCTCGTTCACTTTATACACAGCATCAACGCTTCCTCGTCGCGCAGCGGGAAGATTCCTTTACGCTGAAATACATGAAATGGCTGGGTCATCACGAGTTCGGCTTAGGCCACAAGCCTTTTTGTTTCGCGGCTTCAGCAATGAACCCGACACTCACCCCGGATAGGCCGGACTACTGGCTGGATTATTGGAACGCCGTGCATCGTTATATCTTGACGCACGATGAGCGCACGATCCATCTGGTTCACCACGATACGATGTGCGTCGAACCTCAAGCCTTCCTCGCTCGACTCTTTGCACTGCTCGATGTGAATATGGATGTCCCGGTCCTTGCCCAAGAGATCAGATCGCCGAAGCAGGCCAGTGCCAATCCCGATGAATTCTCGCCGGCCTTCGTGGGTGCTGCCTATCAAACCTATCGCTTGCTGCTTGAAAAAAGCAGCAACCTACTTGTTTCCCTCCATCGGGCGCAACCTTCATGAGTGTTGACCAACAGAACACCGGCGAATCAAGGAGAGGTTTCTGGATTTCCGTTGTTGCCGCGGTATCCCTCGTCCTACTCGCAGTAGTGCTACTGACCGCTGCATTGGTCCGAGAGGCCATGAAGGAGGACGGTTCGCGGCTCAGTAAAACGCAGACGAGAATGGTCATGTTGGTCGCGCGCTTTCCCGCGCTAGTGAAGGGCGTCGTCTCCGAGGTGACGGGCACTGCGCCCAATCCATTTCTCAAGAGAAAGACGGGCGCTGAAAAGCCGCATTGGGTGCGGAAGTTTCCTGCGCCGGAGGACGATGGCTACCTGCTCTTGTCCGCCGTCGATCCACAAGTCAAACACTTTACGGTTCAGCTCATCCGCATCGCGGACGGTGATGTTCTGGCCAAATGGACGCCTGATTGGAATGCGATCTATTCGAAGTTGAGTGCCAAGAAATGGGAGCCCAAGGGTCAAAGCAGTCGTGCGGTCCCCTACCACCCCTTGCTGCTCGATAACGGCGACATTATTTTCAATACCGGCAAAGGCATGGTGCGAAGCAGCCTATGCACCACTGAACCGGTATGGGTGCTGGACCAAGTTGTCCATCATTCAAACGAATTGGCGCTGGACGGCCGCTCGGTGTGGGCACCCTCAGTCGCTGAAGGCTATTTTTCCGAGAACAAACTGCTCAGCGACAAAATGCGCGACGACTCTATCGCTCGCATTTCTTTCGACGGCGAGGTTCTCGAAAACCATTCCCTCTCGAAGATTCTTATCGACAACGGACTGCGCGAACTGTTGCTCGGCACCTCGGGACATGTTCTCAGGGACGATCCGCTCCACTTGAACCAAATTTCGGTCGCACCTTCCGACGGTAAATATTGGAAGCGCGGCGATTTGTTGCTGTCGATGCGAAGCCTGAGCACCGTGGCCTTATACCGTCCATCGACGGGGAAAATCATCTGGCACCAACTCGGCCCGTGGATGAGTCAGCATGCAGCCGTGTTCGTGGACGATCATCGCATTTCGATATTCGATAACAACAGCTATAGCGGAGCGCCGAAATCCCGCCCCTTTGTGAAACCAGACGAAACCAATCGCATCTTCATCTACGATTTTGAGACCAAACAGGTGACGCAACCTTATGCGCAGTTGCTTGCCCAGCAAAAGCCGGTGACCTGGAACCAGGGTCTCGCGCGGGTGCTTCCGGATGGCGGCCTTTTCGTGGAAGAAACGAACTATGGACGCCACTTACGGTTCACCAAGGACAAGCTCCTCTGGTCGCGTATCAACGATTACGACAAGGACCATATCGGGATCGTCGCATGGAGCCGCTACCTCACTCCAAGCGAGGCGAAGCAACCGCTAGCGGGAATCGCTGACCGGCAATGTAAATAAAGACTGAAGCAGTCGGTAGCGAGCTGGTAGTGAGTCGTCCAAATTTGTTCCACCACGAGGGCATACGCTGATGCACGTCGACAATAAAAAAACAAATGATTCGAAATTTGGGTTTTGGGTTTCAACAATTGGTTTCGTCGTCCTACTCCTCGCCGGGACTGCGGTCCTGACGGCTGCATCGGTTCGCAACGCGATGAAAGATTCCGATGCGCTGAGCGAATCTGGAGAAGCGGAAAGCGGCATTATTCTTTCCGTTGCGGAGTTTCCCAGTCTTGTCATACGCGTCGTCAAGGAGATTTCGGGCGCCGCCCGTAACCCTCTACTCGTTGAGCGGGCAAAAGCGGAAAAGCCGCATTGGGTGAGGAAGTTTCCGGCCCGCGAGGATGACGGCTTCCTCCTTTTTTCCGGAGTCGATCCGGACGTCAAACACTCCGCCGTCAAACTCATTCGCATATCGGACGGAAAGGTGATGGCTTTATGGGCGCCGGACTGGGATGCGATTTATTCAAAGTTGACCGAAAAGAAGTGGGAGCGCACTGGCCGAAGCAACCGGGGTATTGCCTACCATCCGGTGCTGCTCGACAACGGCGACATTATTTTTAACATCAGGACCGGCATGGTGCGGGCCAGTCTCTGTGATAGGAAGCCGGTTTGGGTCATCGATAAAGTCATCCATCATTCCAACGAGTTGGCTTTGGATGGAAAATCCATCTGGTCTCCCTCGATTGCCGAGGGCTACTTCTCCGCGAACCCCTTGCTGAACGAGCGGTTGCGCGATGATTCCCTCGCGCGCATTTCGTTTGATGGCGAAGTTCTCGAAAACATCTCTGTATCAAAAATTCTCATTGAGAACGGATTGCAGGGCTTGTTGCTCGGCACCGGCGGCCATCAATTTCAAGAAGATCCCATTCACCTGAACCACATTTCGGTAGCGAGCGCTGATAGCAAATATTGGAAGCGAGGCGATCTACTGCTTACGGCCCGCACACCGAGTGCCGTCTTTCTTTACCGTCCCTCGACTGGCAAGATCGTCTGGCATCGAACCGGACCATGGATGAATCAACATTCGGCACGCTTTGTCGATGACCATCGCATCTCGATATTGGACAACAACGTCGTAAGCGGCGCGCCAAAGTCGCAACCGTTCGCGCTACCTGGGCAGGTCAACCGCCTCCTGGTTTACGATTTTGAAACGGACGAGATCACCGAGCCTTACGCCAAGCTGCTGGAGCAGGCGAAGCCCGTCACTTGGACCCAAGGGCTCGCTAAAATATTGCCCGACGGCGGTCTTTTTGTGGAAGAGACTAATTTCGGGCGGCATTTGCGGTTCACCAAAGACAAGCTGCTTTGGTCACGCGTGAACGATTACGATAAAAATAATATCGGCATCGTGGCCCGGAGCCGCTATCTCTCGCCTCAACAGGTCGAAAAACCCTTGGCCGCAATCGCTGCGCGGCAATGCGACGCGAACCGAGGCGGCATCAAGCCAATGGTGAAAGGATCGCCGAAGACGGCGCCATCGGCTTAGCGCAGTCTTAAGCGCCCGGCGCCCTGGCCGTCACCAGTTTCTGTATGGAGACAACCGCGGTGCGGCAGTAGTAGGCGCACCATCCGGCGATGCCGAGAAACTTCGGCCCGTCCTCATAGAGCAGAAACAACGAATTGGCATCCTCATGCGGGAAAAGGCGGTCGACCACAACGGCAATGCTCATGAGAATAAGCGCGACGACGAGCATCCCGTAATTCGTCGTCAGTATGCGTTTGCGGTACACCAGCAGATACGTACCCGCGGCCGCGGCGAGAAGCATGAGCACGTGTTTTTCTCGAATGCCGAAGTAGGCGAACGCGAGCCGCTCGTGGATCTGCAAGAGATCGTCGCTCATCAACAGAAACGACAGCAACCCCGAAGCGAGAAAGAAACGCGCCCAGCCCTGATCGCCCGCCCACCTGAACATGGCCCACGCGACCAGCGAGACCGTACCTGCGACGCACCACAACAGGATGCCGAGGTTGGAAACGAGACCTGTCAGCGGCGGCAGCTTGCCTACGCTTGCCGTATCGCGGAATAGATCGGCAATCGGAATCGCTTGCGACTGGCCCGCTAACAACGCCAGACCCAGAACGATTGCCGCCGGTATAAAGGTGCCCAGTGCAAACCGCCACGATATGCGCCACATGCTTAATCTCCCTCGTTCTGCCGACGCGGATGGTCCGTAGCACCGGCGGCGGCTTTATGCGCCGCATTGTAATGCCGCAAGCAGGGTCTGCTTATGCGTTTACGTTAAACGCAGATCGCTTCAAGGAGCGGTCAGGGCGCATCGCGCCGTCAACTCCGCTCAAAGGTGGGAGGTATGCTCCGGCGGCCCAAAGCTTCCATGTTGACCGTCCACATATGTGATCGGAATGCGCGACAACTCCTCTTCCGATATGCCCTCAAGACATCCCAGATTCACGCCGTACATTTTCCCGATGGGCGTCTCCGTACCGATACCAAAGGCCCGAACGCCGCAGTGCTTGCAAAAGTAGTGTTGATTTTTCTTTGTGTGAAACAGGTACTGCGTCAGCTCCGCCTCGCCCGACAGGAGGCGGAAGCCTTCCGGCTTGGCAACTGCCGGCCAGAAACGCGTTCTGCGGCAGATCGAACAGTTGCAGCGATAGGAACTCTGCGTGAGGTCCAAATCCGCCTCGAATCTTACGGCGCCGCAATGGCAACTACCGGTATAGGTTTTCAACATCGATCACTCTTCCTGTGCGGACACGCTTGCCGATACGCAAAGCGTGTCCGCATTGCCAGAAATATTACTCCGCGCTGCTTTCATTCACGGTAATCGTGACGAGCATACCGCCGCTGTTGTCAGTCAGAAAACTGGGGTTGTCATTCACACAAACCTCAAGCGGTCCTGTCTGCGCGGCGTTGAAAACGACGGGCCCAGCTTCACCCTGCACCAACTGGCCACCCGCACCACCAATGCGATAAACCAACGAGAACTTGCGGTGGCTAGGGAAAAGATAACCCGAGGGTACGGCCGCTGTGGGATCGCCGCTGGCATTGAAAATAATATTGGGCCCGCCATAGTTGATCACGCCGCCATCCGTCTCGATCCGCACCCCGCTGCCTTTGCGGATCGACGGCATGGCGCGAGGTGGGGAACTGTTCAACATGACCGGGTTGCACTGCATGCCGGTTGGGCGGAAAACATTACGAAAATTCTCGCGTCCTTCCGGTTCAAAGCCCACTGCGATCTCGAGATTGGAATCGGCTAAGCAGTTTGTTATACCTTTCACGCGGACCATCTTCTTCCCCGGCCAACCGGTGTAGGTATGCCGCACCTGCCAGCCCGGCCTTGGTTCGCCGGGTTGCGCCGGTTCAAAGGACACATTGGTGAAGACCTGCGGCGGCGTGCCGTCGCCGGCATCGAAGCTGACTTCGCCACAGACGCCGCTCCCTTGCATATTGAATATCGATTCCTTGCCATGCGCGGCAAACGCGAGCGATTCGAGCTGCTCGAAGGTGCATGCGCCCTCGAAGGGGCCGCGCGGGTCCTGTCCATCACACACGGGATCGGACCTGACGGCTAAGGGAAACAACTTCGGTTTTCCAACGCTAGCGATCGGCGCTGAAGGCGTGCAACCCTGCAGTACAAGCGTTGCAACAACGCCTATTTGCAGCAACCATCTTTTACCCGGCAACTTAATCATTATTGTTCTCTCCCCGTTGTAAGTCTTGCGAGTCTAACGTAGTGCCGCGTTGGCTCCTTCTAGGCATGCAGGATTAACTGAATCAAGTTCTAACGACGGCGCATCTCAATGCTTCATGTCGATAACAAGACGTGGCGGGCTATTCAGCTCGCGGACCTGATAGTGGTTCGGCGACTTGACGCCGAGGACCCAGGTCACGACGGCCTCGAAGTCGCACGTCAGTTCCAGCTCGGAGAGTACTGGGAGGTTCGGCATACGCTCACGCTCGCCAACCGTCGGCCGGCCCTCTTCTGTGTGCGCGTTTGCCGGCGACATTCGGACCTCGAGCCAGCCATCGCCAGCCATCGGCGTGACGTCGCCAGACCCGCACTTCCGCACGGGGCGGTCGATGTACTCGATGTGATAGCCCGGAACCCGCTCCTCGAACTCGAAGACGATCCGATCGAAGCCGTCGTGGGTGCCGGTACGAACGGCGACAAGCATTGCGGCGGGCGCATTGCGCTGTGGCCGGTCGATGATGCCGGTCGTCCGCTCTGACGCATAAGCGACATCTTGCTTGGCATCAGCCTGCGGCGCGCCGTCTTGCTCGTGCTCGGCACCGCATCCAGCCACGGCGAGACAGATGGTCGCGGCGACTGCCGCAGCATGATGTCGAATTCTCAAATCCTTCCTCCTCGTGCATTCAGCCCATAGGTGAGGATACTGCTTTTGAATTCATTGGCCCGAAATGCCTCAGATCAGATCCGCCTTGGCCTTTGGCTGGAGACGCTAACGTCGAAGCTGGCGCGCGCCTACGATTACTCAAGCTCTCCGACTTGTCCCCGCATAGGCCAAGCCCAGGGCAACGCCGCCGAACCGATCACCCTCTATTAGTGGCACGCCTAGAAACCGCTGCTGCAGGGCGCGTTGGAACGGCGGCAATGCGGATGAGCCGCCCGTCAGGTAAATC
>DATEOW010000018.1:0-3699 GCA_035273665.1 Burkholderiales bacterium
GCATCTCGCGCACGGCTGACCGCAGATCGCGCCCGCGAATGTCCACATAAACCCAGCCCGAAAGTCGAGCGTTCTCGCTCCTGAGCATCGGGGGGCCGTCCGCAACGCTGATCCTCGCCAAGTCTGCCAAGCGCACACGGAAGAGATTCTTCGTCTTCTCGGCGGCGTCACAGTCTTGCCCAATGTGCGATCCATGCGCGATCTGCACGAAATTGGCCGCTCGGGGCTAGACAATCAGTCCTTGTTTCATTTGGTCGACGCGCTGAGCTTGCCCTTAGCGGCTACAGCCTCGGCGTTAGGAGTGTCACAGACCAAACTGCTCGTCATGGAAGGACGATTGGACCCTCTCTACCCCGAAACGAGCGTGCGCCTTATTCGTCTCGCCGGTATTGGAGCATTAGCTTTGGATGTCCTGGGCGATCCACCTGGCGCAGGAAAATGGCTGTCGACGCCCCAGAAAGAATTAGACGGCCGCATGCCCATGGAGTTAGTTGCCACCCCAGCGGGCACTCAAGAGATCGAAGCGCTACTTTACTCACTTAGGGCATCTTCATCGCCATGGCTCCCCAGTGCGGAGGCATTCGAGCGTGGGCGAGCTATCGTTCGCGATGTCATGTCGCAACCACAGAATCTCACGCCTTCCCGATTCGCGGCGCTCGCTGGTGTTCTCGAAGAGGACGTTCTAAAAGACATTCATGCCCGACGTCTGTTAGCCCTGGAAACGTCTGAAAAGGACCTCCGACTTCCGGACTGGCAGCTTGATCCTTGGGCCCTCACCCTGACCCAGCGCGTGTTGGAGCAAGTATCGGATGTGGATACCTGGACGATTTACCGCGCCCTTTCAGAGCCGCTGGAGTTATTCGAAGGACGGACCCCGGCCGAAGCGGTCACCGCACAAGGCATTGAGCACGTCACAAAAGCGGTTCTCAATGTGCTCGGGTATCGGGGCTGAGCTTAGTAATTATTGGATCTTTACAACTTTGTAATGTTCAGCTTTGGGCTTGGCGGTTGCAGCAATAGGACCTCCATAGACCCCACAGGAGTTTCCAGTGAAAAATACTCGGCTAATTTGTTCCGCCTTGGCTGCTGCGCTAGCGCTCTCCTACCCCGCCCTTGCGCCCGCTGCCGATGAACCCAAGACTTCAGGCCAGATGAGCCCTATGGGGAGCGCCGCGCACAACGAGCACAAACAAAAGATGCACCAGATGATGGAAGAGGGCATGAAGGAGATGCAAAGCATGCCGATGACTGGCGACATGGATCGGGATTTCGCAATCATGATGCGTCATCACCACCAGCAAGGCGTGAAGATGGCTCAGATGCAACTTGAGCACGGCAAGGATGCCAAGATGAAAGCAATGGCGAAGAAGATTGTAGATACACAGAAAAAGGAAATCCTGGAATTCGATCAGTGGCTGGGCAAAAAGGGCGAAAAGCCGGCCGCCTCGCCGGGCGCTTCATCCAGCACACCGTCCACTAGCGGTTCCCATAGCGGTCCCGGCGCGCACACGCATTAGGAAAAAACGATCCTGTACCGATCGAGTGAGCTGAGCGGTGCGGCGCCGCTAGGTTGCTTTTATCCGACCCGCGCTCAAGTACCCTTTGAGTCGTCTCAATTCCCATCGTTTTGCCATGCCATAGATGGCCGGGATGACGCAAAGGGTCAAGAGCGTGGATGAAATCATTCCGCCGACCATCGGTGCGGCGATGCGTCGCATGACCTCTGAGCCGGTTCCGGTACTCCACATGATTGGTAACAGGCCGGCCATAATTGCGACGACGGTCATCATCTTCGGGCGCACCCGCTCGACCGCCCCTTCCATGATCGCTTCATAAAGATCGTTCTCATCGGCAGCGCCTCCCTCGGCATTACGCTTCGTCTTGATCGCCTCCCAAGCATGGTCGAGATAGATCAGCATCACCACGCCGGTTTCGGCAGCGACACCCGCCAGTGCAATAAAACCCACCGCCACCGCTACGCTCATATTGTAGTCAAGCGACCACATCAGCCATATACCGCCCACAAGTGCGAACGGAACGGACAGCATGACGATGAGCGTCTCGGTCAGCCGTTTGAAGTTGAGATACAGGAGCAGGAAGATGATAAGAATCGTGAGCGGCACCACGATCTTCATCTTCTCGATGGCGCGTTCCATATATTCGAATTGGCCGCTCCAGGTTGCGTAATAACCTGGGGGAAACTGCACTTGCTCAGCGACGGCTTTACGCGCCTCGGCGACGTAGGAGCCGATATCGCGGTCCCGGATATCGACATAGATATAGGCCGACAGCAGCGCGTTCTCCGTCCGGATCCCCGGCGCGCCTTTTTCGATGAAGACTTTTGCCAACTGACCCAACGGCACCTGCGCTCCATCCATTGTCGAGACTAGAACCTGCGATGCGATGGTTTGCGGATCGGAGCGAAGCTCGCGCGGATAACGCACGGAGACGCCAAAGCGCTCCCTACCTTCCACGGTCGTGGTGACCATCTCTCCCCCTAGCGCGGTGGCGATCGTTTCCTGCACCGCGCCGATCGGTAGTCCATAGCGAGCCAGTTGCTCGCGATCCGGCTCGATGGTGAGATAGAACCCGCCAGTCAGGCGCTCCGCGAAGGCGCTCGTTGTGCCGGGAACTTGCTTAACGACCGCTTCGATCTGCTTGGCCAGCCGCTCCATTTCCGCCAAATCTTTACCGAACACCTTGACCCCGATCGGCGTGCGAATGCCGGTCGATAGCATGTCGATGCGCGCTTTGATCGGCATGGTCCATGCGTTTGAGATGCCCGGGAACTGCAGCGCCTGGTCCATCTCGGCGATGAGCTTGTCGAGTGTCATACCCTCCCGCCACTCCGAATCGGGTTTAAGGTTGATGACCGTTTCAAACATTTCAACGGGCGCGGGGTCCGTCGCCGTGTTAGCTCGGCCTGCCTTGCCGTACACCGACGCAACCTCGGGGAAGCTTTTTATTATTTTGTTCTGAGTCTGCAGCACTTCGGCCGCCTTGGTGATCGACATCCCGGGCAAAGAGGCCGGCATGTACAACAACGTCCCTTCGTTGAGCGTAGGCATGAATTCCGTGCCGAGGCGCATGGCAGGAACAATGGAAACCGTCAACGTAATCATCGCAATCGCGATGGTCGTCTTCTTCCAACGCATGACAGCCGAGATGACCGGTCGATACACCGCAATAAGAAAGCGGTTCACGGGATTCTTCGCCTCCGGAACAATCCGGCCGCGAATGAACAACATCATGAGCACCGGAACCAAGGTGACCGACAGGAGCGCTGCGCCTGCCATCGCAAAGGTTTTCGTGAATGCGAGGGGCGAAAAGAGGCGTCCTTCCTGCGACTCGAGCGTGAATACAGGCAGAAACGATACCGTAATGATTAGGAGCGAGAAGAAAAGCGCCGGCCCCACTTCCTTGCAAGCCTTGATCATCGCCTCCGCGCGCGATTCGCCTTCCTGCAAGCGCTCCAGATGCTTGTGTGCGTTCTCGATCATGACAATCGCCGCGTCGATCATTGCGCCAATGGCGATCGCAATGCCGCCGAGGCTCATTATGTTCGAGTTCATTCCCAGCAAGCGCATCGCAAGAAAAGCGATCAGTACGCCGACCGGCAACATGACAATGGCGACCAGCGCCGAACGGACGTGCAGCAGGAACACAATGCAGACGAGCGCGACGATGACGCTTTCTTCA
>DATEOW010000019.1:0-49511 GCA_035273665.1 Burkholderiales bacterium
CCCCGCAAAAATGAATAAAACGGGACGCTCGGAATTCGTCACGATATCGCGCAACAAGTCCAAGTTTTGGAACAGCAAAGTCGCCCGTTTGTAGGTCGCAAAGCGTCGACCGAATCCGATCGTCAACACATCCGGTTCATCGGGATGCACCAAACGCAACATTCGATCCAGATGCGACTCGCTACTTTGATTGCGCATCTGCTGCAACTGGATCCGATGGCGAACCAGATGAAGCATCTGCGCCTTCAGATGTTGACGCGTGCTCCAGAAGATGTGATCCGGCATACTGGCCAGCCGCTCCCACATCGAACTGTCATGTAAACGACTTGCCCAGTCGAACCCAAGGAAGCGGTCGAAAATGTCGACCCACTCGGGCGCAAGGAATGTCGGCACATGGACACCATTCGTTACATAAGCCACGGGATTTTCCGGCGGCGGAATCTGCGGCCACAACTCCCGCAGCATGTCCGATGTCAAACCGCCATGAATGCGCGAGACGCCATTGTGATGACGCGATCCGCGAATGGCTAAAGTGGTCATGTTGAAATCACTGCTGCCAGAAGTGCGGCCTAAGCCAAGCAGCGTGTCGGAATCCAATCCCAGTTCGGTGCAGTATTCTTTGAAGTAATTGAGTATGGTTTCTTCGGCGAAATGATCATGTCCCGCTGGCACGGCCGTGTGCGTCGTGAAAACCAGATTGACCGCGACCGCCTCCAGCGCTGCCGGAAACTCCAAGCCCAGTTTCATCAGCGCACGAATACGTTCGAGGATGAGGAAAGCAGCGTGCCCTTCATTGATGTGCCATACGGTCGGCTTAAGACCAATCGCCGCGAGCGCGCGCACACCGCCGACCCCTAAAATGATTTCCTGTTCGATTCGCGTTATCCGATCGCCGCCGTAGAGACGGTGAGTAATATCGCGATCGTGCTCGGCATTCGATTCGAGGTCGGTGTCGAGTAAGTAGATCGTGACGTGACCAACGCGCGCCTGCCATACCTTCACCTCGACATTTCGCCCCGCTACTTCGACCTGAACGTGCAGTTCCTTCCCGTCTTCTTGCAACACCGCCGAGATCGGCAGATCGTCGAAGTCCGAATCGCTATATTGCGGATGCTGATTGCCTTCGTTGTCGATAGTCTGCGAAAAATAGCCCTGCCGATAGAGCAGGCCCACGCCAATAAAGGGCAAGCGCATATCGCTGGCGGCCTTGCAATGATCACCGGCGAGAATGCCGAGACCACCCGAATAAATCGGCAGGCTCTCGTGAAACCCAAACTCTGCGCAGAAATAGGCGACGAGGTCGCTTTGCCGCAACCATTCCGAACCGTTACGGCGCAAAGGCTCCGAATGATAGGTGTCATAGGCCGATAGGACGCGGTTGAAGGCGCTCAAAAATACCGGGTCGTCGGCCGCATTCACCAGACGTTCTTCGTCAATTCGCTTCAGCAATGCCTTTGGGCTATGGGCAGCAGCGTCCCAGAGTTGCGGATGCAAGCGTGCGAACAGCGCACGCGTCGAACGGTCCCAGCTATACCAAAGATTATTGGCCAGCTCTTCCAGCCGCAGGAGGCGGCGAGGCAGTTTGGGATTGACTTCGAGGACGTAGGCAGTAGGCGTGGACATTGTGGCTCCGGAACGGAAGGTCGCCCCCATTCTAGATGCGGCTCATGCGTCGCGGCAATGTTCTAATTCAGGCGTTTAAGCGGGCCGCCGTAATCGCACCGGGCGAGTGCACCGGCATGACCCGTGCACGATGATCGTTCACGGCATTACTCGATGGAAGATTGCTCAACCAGTAAAGGTGTATCGGTAAGAAAGGCAATATCGCCGTAATAAGCATCCGCAACGCCGCCTGTATTGTCGGTATCGGTCATGATCGCCACCCACTGGACCGGCGGCGGCTCTTCCCCGAAGGCCCGTTTGTAGTCTTCATAGACATTGCGCGTTTCCGTATACCACTGACCCAATCGCTTGGAGCCGGTCTCCGCGACAATCATCTTGATACGACCGGTATGTGCGTTCGTGATTACCGTGTTCTCGGGCACACGATTCTCCCAGATATACATCAAGGTTGCGTAGGGAAGTTCCCGCCGTGTGAACATCTTGAATTGCTGCGCAAAGAGGCGATCATCGAATGAAAGTTTTTCCATATTGCCGCCGAAAGCAACAACGAGGCGTACAGGAGAATCTTCTTTGGATTTTCTCGTGTTGTCGGCATCCTCGATTAAGGCGGCGACCTTCCATCGCCAAGTGAGATAAGGATGCTTTTTGAGGTCGACGCTCAGTCCGTAGATTAGTCCGGAAGCCGAAGCATTCGCCTTTGCTTTAATGACTGTCCTGCCGCCGTCGCGGACGATACGATACTCGGTCGGTTTTTTAAAATTGGACAGTATCCAAGGCTCCCACCCCGAGGGCACACTGTCCCCCAACTTTGCATCGGAAAAAAGGCCGACGAGCGGAAGCGTGCGCCGGGTAATGGGTTGCGGTTCTGCGCAACCGGCGAGGACGAGGACGAACAATAAGAAGAGACGCGAAGCGATCATGGTGTACAAGCGGACGCAACCGATGCCAAGAATAGCCGAAGCGTCGTCAACGGCTCAAGCATAGGCGCTGTTGCGACGCGGACGGTCATTCGCACAGAAAGTCCAGTATCGACCGCCACTGCGTATACCAAACCAGATGTCCGGCTCCCTCTACTGCCTGTAACTGCGCCCCCGGCAAGGCTTCGACCAGACGAGTGGCGCTATTAATGTGCACCACGCGGTCTTCCCGGCCATGCCAAAAGCGCAGCTCGCTCCGAATCTGGCTAAAATCGATCTGCCAAGGGTAAGCTAGCAAGCGCAACTCCGCGCGAACACCCCGTGTGCTCTGACGAAAAGCTTCCCTTGCATCCTGCTCGTATTGCGCACGGAGGCCCGGAACGCTATCGAGCAAGCTCGAGTCGCAAAGCGCCAATTGCCGCTCCCAGCGGTGAAGGTAGTGGTAACAATCATGCGTCGCGCGAAAAGAATCCTTTTTTAGCAATGCACGCAACGAAGCCGGCGCTCGGCGCGAGAGCATCAGCTTCGCCCGCAGGCGCCATGAGCCTAAGCCTTGCAGAAGGTCCGGCGGCACGTAGGTGGAGGCGATCGCCACTTTGCTAACGCGCTCCGGCAGCATGGCTGCGCATGCCAACGCATAAGGCGCGCTGCCGCCTATGGCCGCAATCGCGAATGAATGAATGCCCAAGGTGTGCGCTAGCTCATAGATATCGCATGCCCAATCAACAAACGATCGCTGCAGTTTGGGAGTCGACATCCCAAAGCCGGGGCGGTCCGGATGAATGAGGCGCACACCGTATTCGAAGGGGATCCTACGATCCGGATGCTGCTGCATCCGTGAACCGGGCAGGTCATGAAAAACAAAAATGGCGCGTCCGTCCGCCGGGCCGTGAGCGGCATAAGATATCTGGCGCCAATCCTTCAGCACGGTCAGATGCGTATCATTTTCCAGCTCGCGCGGCTGGCTTTCGAGCGCATTCATGGTGTTCACGACGTCCTCCCCAGACCAACATTCTAAGTCCTTCGCGTATTATCCGGCGCATGACCCTGACAGAATTGCGCTATATCGTCGCCGTTGCGCGCGAACGGCACTTCGGTCGCGCGGCTGAAGCCTGCTTCGTGAGCCAACCGACGCTCTCCGTCGCGGTGAAAAAACTGGAAGAGGAATTAGGCGTCACCCTGTTCGAGCGAGGCCAAGGCGAAGTGAGTATTACGCCTGTCGGCGAACAGATCATCGAACAAGCGCAGCGGGTGCTGGAACAGGCCGCGCTCGTAAAGGAAATCGCCAATCACGGCACGGACCCCTTGGGCGGGCCCCTGCGCCTGGGCGTTATCTTTACCATCGGGCCGTATTTACTTCCTGCCTTGGTGCCTGCGCTAAAAAAACGTGCGCCGAATATGCCGCTGCTGCTCCAGGAGCAGTACACCCATCGGTTGGTTGAATTATTGAAACAGGGCGAAATCGACGTGGCCATTCTTGCGCTGCCCTTCGATCATCCCGGCTTCATCGTGCAGCCGCTCTACGATGAACCTTTTGTAGTCGCCGTTCCCCGTGCACAT
This sequence comes from Burkholderiales bacterium, assembly GCA_035273665.1. Classification (GTDB taxonomy): domain Bacteria; phylum Pseudomonadota; class Gammaproteobacteria; order Burkholderiales; family SG8-39; genus DATEEW01. The sequence continues at coordinate 4,101 of DATEOW010000019.1, forward strand.
CATTGGGCGACGCGACGCTCGCTCGCAAGCCGGGAACTGAAGGACGAGACCATGCTCCTTTTGGGCAGCGGCCACTGTCTCCGCGACCAAGTCTTGCAGGTTTGCCCGGAGCTCAATCGCTATAGCAGTTCGACGGATGGCATTCGCAAAGCCTTCGAAGGTTCGTCCCTCGAAACGATCCGCCATATGGTGGCGTCAGGGACGGGAATTACGGTTTTGCCCAGCACGGCGATTCCCCGGGGGCGAGATCGATTGCTGGCCTACATTCCCTTTACAAAACCGGTGCCCGATCGGCGGGTCGTCCTCGCCTATCGCAAGCGCTTCCCGCGTCCGGAAGCGATCGAAGCCTTGCGTCAATCGATTCTCAGCTGCGATCTGGACGGCGTGCAAAAGCTTGATCTGCCCCCGGAGGCTTAGGCTATTGATTCGTTCGCAACATTCGATTGGCCTTCCCCAAGGCGATGCGTTATCTTGATTGCGGACTTACGGATTTATGGGAATAGGAGAACAACATGGCAAAGTCGAAAACGCAGACGATCGATATCGGGATCAACGAGAAAGACCGGCAGAAAATCGCCGAAGGCTTGTCGCGCTTGCTGGCCGACACCTATAGCCTTTATCTCAAAACACATAACTTCCATTGGAACGTGACCGGTCCGATGTTCAATACGCTGCATCTCATGTTCGAGACGCAATACAGCGAATTGGCCTTGGCCGTCGATTTGATTGCGGAACGTATACGCGCGCTTGGTTTCCCCGCGCCCGGTACTTACAGCGCCTATGCCAAACTTTCATCGATCAAGGAAACGCAAGGCGTACCGGATGCCGACACGATGATCGCCCTGCTCGTGGAAGGACAAGAGGCAGTCGTGCGCACCGCCCGCTCGCTTTTCCCTGTCGTCGACAAAGCCGCCGATGAGCCGACGGCCGATCTGCTGACGCAACGGATGCAGGTGCACGAGAAAACGGCTTGGATGTTGCGCAGCCTGCTTGAAAAGTAGCCGAAAAGAGCGGTCGAACCGCTCTTTTTCACAGTCGAGCCAGATCCACCGGCCCATTACCAGCCCAAGCTTTTTTAAAACGCGTTTCCATTTGCTCCGCGCGTTCGGTCTCACCTCGTCGCGCATGCACTTGTGCCAAAGCATATAAGGCGACGGCATTGTTCGGGCTACGCACCAAGCTATCACGCAACGCCGCTTCGGCGCCGTCCAGATCACCCATGCTCAGCAATGTCGCGCCCATGGTCTGCCGCACGGGGTAGTACCAGTACGGTGGTTCCATATAGGCCAGCCTGTCTTCAATCTCGATGGCCTTGCGTAGATGCTGCACGGCTAGGCGCGGATGCCCTTGCGCCTGTGCAATGCGGGTCCATACCATGCGCTCTGCAAGCGTAACCACATCCGATGCAGGAATCCCGTTGTCCTTGAGCATTTTAAAATCCGCCTTTTGCGCAATGCGCGCCAAGGCCTTGGCTTCTCCTTCGGCGCGCGGGTAATCCTTTAGCTGCGCATAGGCGACTCCGCGTGCGTAATGCCACATCGCTCTGATGTAGGGAAAGGCCTCGCTGGGCGCTTCCAAAGCGAGAATGACCGCCGGTTCGCTGAATTGCGCATGCGCGAAATACGGCGCCGCTTTAACAGGGTGCACCATTGCCACAACAGGAAGGACTTCGTCGGGCACTGCACGGGCAAGTTTTTCCGCCGCCGCCACTGCGGTATGGCCGTCGCCCGCCATTTGGGCAGAAGCCATCAAAAAGTGGATGTTGTGCGGGTAATAGCCCACCGCGTAAACGCCCTCGGCTTTTGCTTGCGCTAAATAAGCCTCGTCAACCGCGACAGCCCTGCGATTGGCCTCCAAAGCGTCAAGATATCGGCCCAGTCGGTAGTAAATATGTGAGGGCATATGCACCATATGGCCGGCCCCCGGCATGAGCTGGCCGAGGTGCTCGGCAAATGCCTCGGCGCGTTGCGGCCTGTTCGACGCTTCCACCGCATGGATGTAAAGGTGAATCGCGCCAGGATGGCGAGCGTTGCGCTTCAGCACACGCTCAAGCGTGGGCACTAATTCGGTTAGACGGGGTTTGGCTTTAACGCCGCCCGCTTCCCAATAGTCCCAGGGCTGCAAATCCATGAGGGATTCTGCGTACAAGATTGCGATCGTATCGTCCGCAGGATATCGCTTGGCTAAAGCGGCCATTGCATCAGCGTAACGAGCGTCCAGCTCTGCCCGCGAGGCACCGGGATCGCCGGAGTACCGCTCACTTAGTGCGCTGATAAGATCGCGTTCGCGAGGTGTGGCACGCGCCAGGTGCTTTTTTGCCTCTTGTATGGCGGCCCATGCGGGTGCGATGGCCTGTGCGTCCATGGGCGCGTTGATATTGGGGCCCAATACCAGCGCCTCCCCCCAATAGCACATGGCGCATTGCGGATCGAGGTGCTGCGCCATGCGGAAGGCGCGTCGTGCCTCCCCGTGGTTAAACGCGAAGGAGAGCCTTAAGCCTTGATCGAAATAAGCTTGGGCCTCCGGATGCTTGGTCGTGACGCGGTAGTGAAGTCCCCCCAGCCCCTGCCAAAGTGGTACGGGCTCTAAGCTGGCGGAAAGCGAATCCTTCAAGTCCGACACCGGCCGAAGCTCCGGACTGGACTTCGTTTGCGCGAGACGGATCTGTCTCTGCCACGCGGCATCGCTTGGTTTTGGTTTGAAACAATTTGAAACCGCGTCGAACAGCGGATCGAAGTTATTGCTCGGCCCGTCTTGTGCAAGTGCAAAACTGCCGGCAACGAGGCCCGCGCTCATCAGCGCGGCCAGAATCGAGCGGGAGCGAAAGGGGCTTGGCATATTGCCTCCTAAGAGCTTTATTTCAAACGTAGTGAGCTATACGCGCGGCGGAAGAAAGCGGATGTACCGTCGCATGAAGAAGGAGACTCCAAATGACGCGCAATATTCTAATTGGTTTGGTACTAGTGTGGGCCTTGGTGGCTTGCGACAATCAGGTGGCGACGCCGGAAATGCAAAAAGCCGATGACGCGGCCGGGCGTGCGGGTAGCGCGGCCAAGGAAGCGGCGGGACACGCGGCCGACGCGGCGAAGCATGCCGGTACCGCGTTGAAAGAAGAAGTGAAAGACGCGATGCAGGACAACACGGTTGAGATTCGGAACGATAGACAGCCTTAGCGCCGCAGCTTGGCTCATCTTAAGGATGTTGCATATCGGCCACTTCATTCAGCCGCGCGACAACTATTGACGCCCAAGCCGAGGACTTTGCGCTATACAATGATTTCGAGCCTAGAACTCGAGACCGCATTGCAGTTCTTAGCAGCACACAGGAAGTATCGCTGATGGTCACGCGCAATTTTTCTCAGCTTGCGCTACCGGCCTTGTTTTACCCCCGAAGACTTAATCTCTCTCTTGCACAAGCGTCGCTGCACGCGCGTAAGCGCGCCGAGCGCGTGCAGCGACAGCGCGGGCTCTCGGAGGAGTATCGCAAACAGGCATGGAAAGTGCTCGCTTTTCTCCGCCTTGTCTCTGACGCCATGGCGTTTAATCGAATCGAGACCTGCGGGGAAGGCTATGAGCGCATAGGTTAAACAGCACGCGTAAACGGTTTAGGCGTGCCGGCGTTTAAGTTCATGAAGGAGTCAGACATGGGCGTTATTGAATCGTATGCTTCCAACTATGCGCGCACGCGCGACGCTGAAATGTCCTTGGCGGAATATCTCGAGCTGTGCAAGAAAGATCGCATGGCTTATGCCACCGCAGCAGAACGAATGCTGCACGCCATCGGCGAACCGGAAATCGTCGATACCCGCACGGATCCTCGCCTCTCGCGCATTTTTTCCAATCGGATCATCCGACGTTACCCGGCGTTCAAGGAGTTTTACGGCCTTGAAGATGTCGTGGCACAAATCGTCGCCTTCTTCCGTCATGCTGCACAGGGATTGGAAGAACGCAAACAAGTACTCTATCTACTCGGCCCGGTCGGCGGAGGAAAATCGTCTCTCGCCGAACGACTCAAGCTGCTCATGGAAACCTGCCCGATCTATGCACTCAAGGGCTCGCCGGTCAACGAGTCGCCGCTCGGGTTGTTCAACCCCGATCGCGATAGTGACATGCTGGAGACGGAATACGGCATTGCGAGACGATACCTGCACGGCATCATGTCGCCCTGGGCGGTTAAGCGCTTGCAGGAATTTGAAGGGGATATCTCTAAGTTCCGCGTGGTAAGGGTGCAGCCTTCTGTCCTTCGCCAAATCGCAATCAGCAAAACCGAACCGGGAGACGAGAACAACCAAGACATTTCTTCCCTGGTCGGTAAGGTCGATATCCGCAAACTGGAGCATTTCGCGCAAGACGATCCCGACGCATATAGTTTTTCCGGTGGTTTATGTCTGTCCAATCAGGGCCTGCTTGAATTCGTCGAGATGTTCAAGGCGCCCATCAAGATGTTGCACCCCTTATTGACCGCGACGCAGGAGGGCAATTTCAAGGGCACCGAAGGTTTTGGGGCGATTCCATTTCAGGGCGTGATCCTCGCGCACTCCAACGAGTCGGAGTGGCAAAGCTTCCGCAACAACAAGCACAACGAGGCTTTCCTCGATCGCGTGTATATCGTCAAGGTGCCGTATTGCCTACAAGTTACCGACGAAGTACATATCTACAAAAAGCTTCTACGTTCAAGTTCCCTCGCCGCTGCGCCCTGCGCGCCGCATACCTTGGAAATGATGGCGCAGTTCTCGATTCTTACCCGCTTGAAGGAACCCGAGAACTCAAGTCTCTATTCCAAGATGCGTATCTACGACGGCGAAAACCTCAAAGATATCGACCCGAACGCCAAGACCTTCCAGGAGTATCGCGATTACGCGGGCATCGACGAAGGCATGACGGGTACGAGCACCCGTTTCGCTTATAAAGTGCTGTCTTCGGTATTTAACTACGACCAAACGGAGATCGCGGCCAATCCGGTTCATTTGATGTATGTCCTTGAGCAACGCATTCTTCGCGAAGATTTACCAGAGGAAGTGAAGCGCCGGCAACTCTCCTTCATCAAGGAATTTCTCGCCCCGCGATACGCGGAATTTATCGGCAAGGAAATCCAGACCGCTTACCTGGAGTCGTATTCCGAATACGGACAGAATATTTTCGACCGCTACGTGACCTTTGCGGACTACTGGATACAAGACGAAGACTATCGCGATCCGGAAACCGGCGAATCATTCGACCGCGCGACGTTGAACGCGGAGTTGGAAAAAATAGAGAAGCCCGCCGGAATCGCGAATCCGAAAGATTTTCGCAATGAGATCGTCAATTTTGTGCTGCGTGCCCGAGCGCAAGGCGGTGGAAAAAATCCTTCTTGGACGAGTTATGAGAAATTGCGTGAAGTCATCGAGCGCAAAATGTTCTCCAACACCGAAGAGTTGTTGCCCGTGATCTCTTTCAGTACCAAAGCGTCGAATGAAGATCGGCGCAAGCATGAGAACTTCGTCGAACGAATGGTGCAAAAAGGCTACACGGAAAAGCAGGTACGCCTGCTCTGCGAATGGTATTTGCGCGTGCGAAAATCGGCTTGAGGTAAAGCGGCCAGCGTTGTATGTCTACATTCATCGACCGGAGGCTCAACGATCGCCGCAAAGGCGCGGTGAACCGGCAACGTTTTATTCAACGGTATAAAGATCATTTGCGCCGCGCCGTCGGGGACATCGTTTCAAAACGATCGATTCGCGATCTCGAAGGCGGCGGTCAAGTCAAAATTCCGATTAAGGATATTTCGGAACCGTCTTTCCGGCACGGAGCGGGTGGTGACCGCGAAATCGTGCACCCAGGCAATCGTAGTTTTTCGCCTGGCGATCGCTTGCCGCGTCCCGAGGATCAGCAAGGGCAAGGGTCCGGCAGCGGCGCGGGCGAAGGGGAAGCGATGGACAATTTCTCCTTCAGTTTGTCGCGCGAAGAGTTCATGCAACTGTTTTTGGACGATCTGGAGCTGCCCCGCCTTGAACGCAACGTCTTCGGTTCGATCAAAGACCGCCGCAACCAGAATGCGGGCTTTACCCGCAGCGGCTCACCGCGAAATTTGCATATCGTTCGCTCGCTGAAACAATCTCTCGCCCGCCGTATTGCGACGCGCGGCATGGTGCTTGATAAAAACGCGCCGCCGAAACGCAGTCCCTTCATCGACGAAATCGACCTGCGCTATCGTCATCGGATCAAGATTCCACAACCGATCAGTCAGGCAGTGATGTTTTGCCTCATGGACGTGTCCGGCTCCATGACGGACGACAAAAAAGATCTCGCGAAGCGCTTCTATTCGTTGCTTTACCTTTTCCTCACACGCAAGTATGAGAAAGTGGATATCGTCTTTGTTCGGCACACGGACGACGCTTCCGAGGTGACAGAGGAAGAATTCTTTCATGGCAACTACAGCGGCGGCACTGTGGTGCTTTCAGCACTGGAGCTGATGAAGGAAATCGTCGATGAGCGCTATCCGTCGGCGGCGTGGAATATCTACGGCGCACAAGCTTCGGACGGCGACGCCTTTGGCGCGGACCCCGAAAAAAGCCGGGGCTATCTCGAAAAAGAGCTTCTTCCACTGACTCGATATTTTGCCTATATCGATATTCCCACTGAAGGTCTGGAACAAACCAGTACTTTATGGACGGCCTATGAACGTGTCGCTTTGCCGCACTTCGCGATGAAGCGCGTGTCGAACCGAGCCGACATTTACCCGGTTTTCCGCGAGCTATTTCGCAAAGAAGCGACGAAGACCTGAGGCGCCAATGACCAAAACGATTTCCATGGGCGGCGATTGGAACTTCGAACTGCTGGAACAGTATGACCGGACTATCGGTGCCATCGCACGCGATGAGTACAAACTCGACTGTTATCCGAACCAAATCGAAGTGATTAGCTCGGAGCAGATGCTGGATGCCTATGCATCGACGGGTATGCCGATTGGCTATCATCACTGGAGTTACGGCAAGGAATATCTGCGCCATGAGCAAGCGTATCGCACCGGCTCTCGCGGCCTCGCTTATGAGTTGGTGATCAATTCCAATCCCTGCATCGCTTATTTGATGGAGGACAACACCATGACGCTGCAGGCGCTTGTCATTGCGCACGCCTGCTACGGTCACAACTCCTTCTTCAAGGGCAATTATCTTTTCCGACAATGGACGAACGCCGACTCGATCATCGACTATTTGGTCTTCGCCAAAAATTTCATCATGCAATGCGAGGAATTGCATGGTGTGGATGCGGTTGAAAGCTTGCTCGACGCCTGTCACGCCCTTCAAGATTATGGCGTAGACCGATATCACCACCCGCGGCCGCTGTCTGCAGAAGAAGAAGCGGCGCGCATGCGCGAGCGAGAAGCGCATGCTTGGCGCCAATATGACGATATTTGGCGGACCCTCCCGGCGCGCAATATCGGCAACAGCGAGCGCGGCAAGGCTAATTTCCCCCCGGAACCGCAGGAGAATCTGCTCTACTTCGTCGAGAAGTTTTCTCCGCGCATGGAACCTTGGGAGCGGGAGATCGTACGCATCGTGCGCAAGCTCGCGCAATATTTCTATCCGCAAAGCCAGACGAAGTTGATGAACGAAGGTTGGGCGACATTCTGGCATTACACATTGACCAATCGTCTTTTCGAGCTGGGCCATGTCGATGACGGGTTCATGCTTGAGTTCCTCCATCATCACACCAATGTGATCACGCAGCGTGGTTTCGACGAACGCGGCTATGGCGGCATCAACGTTTATGCTTTGGGATTCGCGATGATGCGGGATATCCAACGTATCTGCGAAAAACCGGAAGCGGAGGACCGGCACTGGTTTCCGGATATCGCGGGACGCGATTGGAAAACGGTGCTCGACTTTGCGATGCGCAACTACAAGGATGAGTCGTTTATTGCGCAGTTTCTTTCACCGCGCTTGATTCGGGAATTCCGCCTGTTTGCGATTGCCGATCGCGAGGACGAATCCTATTATGAGGTCGATAGTATCCATAACGACCAAGGCTACAAGCGCGTGCGCAAGTTGCTTGCCGGCCAATATAACCGCGATCATTTGCTGCCCGACATTCAAATCACCAGATTCGATCGCGACGGCGACCGTTCGCTCACAGTCTGTCATCGCCAGCACCGCAATCGTCCATTGAATGAGGATTGCGACAAGGTGATGCGCTATCTCGCGCGCTTATGGGGGTTTTCGGTCCGCATGGATACTCTCAGCCCCGAAGGCAAAGAGATCGACAGCGAAGAGTTCGTACCGGAGTATCGCTAGACTCTATTATCATTGCGGCCGATGCCACTTGTGGCGACGAACTGGAGAAAACCATGCCCCTGATCAGAGTCGAAATGTTCCCCGGCCGTACCCTTGAACAAAAGCGCGAATTCGCTATTGCCATCACCCGAGAAGCCACTCAAATCCTCAAATGCGAACCCGGCGCGGTCGACGTGATCTTCAGTGAGATACAAAAAGATGATTGGGCCACGGGCGGCAAGCTCTGGAGTGAAGCCTGATTAGCTTTTGGTCCTAAACAAGAGGAAAATGGCGGGCTGCCCCGAAGGGCCGTTGGAGAAGCGGAATGCGAACTGAAGTTCACGTGCACGGTGCGGTACCCATGCGACATGGCGTCACACAGGCGCAGGTCGAAGCCGCGCTGAAGCCGTGGTTGGATTACATCGACGAAGATTCGCTGGCCGATGCTCGCAGCGCATATGAAGACGAGCCCGGTATCGTGTTTGACGCGAAGCAGCGCCTATTGGAAATGTGCTGGACAGGCGATGTAGGACGCAACTTCCGCGAACACATCGAAAACGCCTTGCAGGCGCTCAACCCCTATACCGAACGCGCGGCTGAAATCGAGGTGACCTACTACCACGAGGATGGTCAAGATGAGTATGGCGTGGTCTTCGTTGGCCCCACCTCCGAAGCGATTCATGAAGCGCAGCGCTTGGCGATGGTAGAAGACGTCACCCAACTGCTAGGCCGTCATTTCGGCGAAGGGGAAATCGGCGAAGTGATTGCGGTGGTGAACCAGCTTTTTACCCGCGTAACCCCTGGCACGAGAAAAGAGATTACGCCCACCATTCAACCGACGCTTACACCGGCCAGCAGACGACGCTTGCATTAACTTCGCTGAGCCGCTTTACCCGTTTTACAGTAGGTCCACGTAAAACCGAGTGCAATAACGAGGACGAGAGCTGCCTGGGCTGCCAGACTTTGAATGGTTGGGTACACCCCTAGCGCACCGATCCGCGGAAAATCGACCACATCGATGGCGATCCGCCCCGCTTCCTGTAACGCTGCGATGCCTTTGCCCACGAAGACAACAGCCAACACGGCCATCAATACCGAACTGACGCCGAAGAAAACGCCCAAAGGCAAACGAACGCCATAGCGGAAGATGGCCCAAGAAATCAGGAAGAGCGCCACGGCAGCGGCAACAAAACCACCGATCACCGCCCCGCCACCCCCGTTGCCGGCCTGCGTCCACAACGCCTGATAAAAAAGCACGACTTCAAAAATTTCGCGGTAGACGGCCAGGAAGGAGAGCATGGCAAGCGCCCACACGGTCCCTCGCGACAACGCACCCTGCAGCTTCTCCCGCACATATCGCTGCCATGCCTGCGCATAAGCTTTGCTGTGCATCCAGAAGCCGACGTAGAGCAACACCGCAGCTGCAATGAGCGCCGTAATGCCTTCGGTCAACTCCCGCCCGGCACCGCTGATTGAAACGACATAGGTCGCCGCGAACCAGGTCCCGATTCCGAGTATGAGCGCACCGATCCAGCCTGCATGAACATAGCGCAAGGCGTCCCGACGCTCCGCCTTGATTAAAAAGGCGATCACCGCAGCCAAGACGAGAATCGCCTCGAGTCCTTCACGCAAGAGGATGACAAAAGAAGATAGGGCGGCGGCGCTCGGCGACAAACCGGCGTCGCCTAACAGCGCGTCCGCACGATCTAGCAGCGCCTCGATCGCACGCGCTTGTTCACGTATATCGTTCACCCCGGCATCATTTCGCATGGAGGAGCGCAAACGCACCATCGCCTCCTCCACTTCTATGCGCAAATCGGCGTCTGCTGCGTCGATCGCCGCTTCGGCAAGTTCGAAACCTTCCAGATAAGAAGATACGGCGAGGCGTTGTGCAAGTTCACGATTGCCCTGCGCATACGCGTCCACGCTTTCTGCGAGTAGTTTTTTGCTGGTTTGGAGCGGCGACCCCATTTCACTTTGCACTGCCTCGGGATGTGCAATGAGATAGGAGTAGATTGCGGCCGTCTCGACGCCGCCGCGAGCGGCGCTATCGTTGTAAGTCGCTGTTGTAATCTCGCGCAAACTCCCGAAGACATTGCGTCCAGCGCCTTGTTTCCATTTCTCCAGACCTAGGGCGATCTCAGCATCGTTCCGCCCAATGTTTGCAACATAAAAGGCGAGCGCCCAGCGCTGCGCTTCAGTCATTGCGGCGTAAGAGGCCATTGAGGTGCCGTCAACGCCTAAAGTAATGGTGTTATATAAACCGTACACGCTCCGCTGCCGCATGCGTTCGGTATCACGGAAGTTTGCCGGAGGGGGATCCATTCCCGCGGCCGCAGCGCCGTCGCCCTTACCGTCCACACCATGACATCCCGCGCAAAGACTTGCATAAGTGCTCGAAGCCGCCTGTATATCGGGTGCGCGTTTTGGTGCAACGATGACCGCGTAGGCTTCAATGAGGGCACGCCGTAAGGCTGTCGCTTGCTGCGCGACCTCTGCAGGCGTCGCCTTGACTTCGACGGCATCGACAAGCGTCTTCGCGCGCTTTACCAGATCGCTCTGTTCGGGTGTCGCAGGTAGTGCTTGCAGTTGAACGAGTATTTGCGCGGCGAAATCACGCATCTCCTTGTATTCGCCCTCATCGATCACCTTCGCTTGCGCTACCGCTCCGGCGTAATCGACCGCCATGTAATCGAGCATGTGCACAATCGGCTCCGCCGGCGCTGCGGCGTGGAGCGGAAACGCGGATAGGAGACCCAGCCCAATGAGCCAGAGGACGCTGCGAATCATTGTTTCTCAATCGAATAAGCGGGCTCCGATTATAATGAGAAACGTTATCATTTGCATGCGATTAAGGGAGGGCCTGATTCGTCTGCCACCCGCCCCCAAGCGCCTTGTACATGCCGACCGATGCTTGTAAGCGACTCAATTGCAACTGCGCGACCGTATCTTCCGCCGAGAAGAAGCTGCGTTGGGCATCGAGAACGGATAACAAATCATCCGCGCCTTCGCGATATCGAACCTCCGCGAGACGAAGCGCGCGGCGTGCTTGTTCGCGCGCCTCGATTTGTAGGCGCTGTTGTTCCGCGCTGCGATCGCTCGCGACCAGCGCATCTTCCACATCTGCCAACGCAGCGAGAATCGCTCTACGATAGTTTTCCACCAACTCCCGTTCGCGAGAGCCGGCAATATCGACCTGCGCGCGCAATCTACCGCCGTCGAAGATCGTTTGCAGTACAGATGCGGCAATTGCATAAGTGGCGGTATGTGGCGAAGCGAGTGAAACAAAGCGATCTGCACCAACACCTATCGATGCGCTCAGTTGAACGCTAGGTAACAACGCGGCGCGCGCAGCGGCCAAATTGGCATTTGCTGCGATAAGCTGTGCTTCGGCCGCCGCGAGATCCGGACGGCGAACAAGTAACTCGGCAGGCAGCCCCGGTGCGACACTGGGTATCGACAAGGTCTCCACATTCAGGCCCTTGACGTCGAAAGTCTCGGGTGGGCGGCCGACGAGAATCGCCAACGCGTGCAAAGTTTGCCGTTCCTGTAGTTCAAGCGCCGGAATGGCGGCACGCTGTTCAAGCACAGCCGTCTGTTGGCGTGCGACGTCGAGTGCGGATACGACCCCATTGCGGTTTCGAATTTCCACAATATTAAAGACACGTTCGGCGATTTCCAGATTCGCCCGCGCGACCTGGAGGCGGCCCCGCAAAGACAACACCTGGAAATACGCATTCGCGACCCCCGCGGTCAAGGTCAGTCGGATATTCTCTCGGTCATAGTCGGTTGCACTTAGCAAGGCCCGCGCGCTACGGCGATCCGCCGCATTCAAGCCCCAGAGATCCAACTCATAACTCGCATCCAAATCAACGCCTGTGCTATCGCTCCGAGAACTGTTGCCGTCCGTATCACTGCCACGCCGAGACGTGCCTGCGCCCGCGCTCACGAAGGGAAACAACGAAGCGTTAGCAATCCTCGTCTGTGCTTCGGCTTGGCGCACACGCTCCCCTGCAATAGCGATATCGGGGTTTTCCCGCAAAGCAGTGTCGACCAATGCAGCGAGCTCTTGTGAGCCAAAAGCATTCCACCAGTCGATCGTCAATGCAGCGCTCGTCGGCAATGTGTTTTCTTTGTACGCTGCAGGCATTTCGATGGCCGGTTTCAGCACTTCGCTCGTGGTCGCACAAGCACTCAAAAAAACGGCAAACCCAATCAATATCGCTTTGGTGTACGTCATGTGTTACTCCGCTGCTAAAGCCACGACGGGATCGAGATGCGCCGCCTTTCGGGCCGGCATGTAGCCGAAGACCAGGCCCGTCACAAAAGCACAACCCGCCGCCAACAAGACGGGTTGAAGAGAAAACTGAATCGGCGTCCCCAGCCAACCGATGAAGGCCGCTACTGCAAGGCCCAATACCACTCCAACGAGGCCGCCAAGTGCGGACACAGTGACCGCTTCGGTAAGAAATTGCTGCAAGATGTTGCGAGTGCGCGCGCCGGTCGCCATGCGAATGCCGATCTCTCGGGTTCGTTCCGTGACGCTGACCAACATGATATTCATTACGCCTATGCCGCCAACGAGCAGTGAAATGGCCGCAACGGAGCCGAGCAAGACTGTCAGCGTATTTTGGGTTTCAGAAGCAGTGTCCATCAAGGAAGACATATTGCGCACTTGGAAATCTTCCTTGCCGTGGCGGGCAAGCAGAAGCTGCTCGATCTCCTCCTGGGTGCTTTCAATATTGGCGACATCATCGACCGCAACGGTAATATTGCGTAAATATCGTCGACCAAATAGACGCAAGCTTCCGGTGGTCAATGGCACCAGCGCTACATCATCAAGATCGGTGCCGACGGGCGACGCGCCGCGAATTCCCATCACGCCAATAACCTGGAACGTGATGTTATTGATGATCACATACTTGCCGATCGGGTCTTCCTCTTGCGGGAAGATGTTGTCTACGACGGTTTGCCCCAACACCACCACCGAAGCATAGCTACGCACATCCTCGTCCGTGAAAAAGGTGCCCTGCACAGGCTCCCAAGCACGGGCAGTGGTAAACGCTGCCGTGGTTGAAGTGGCATCGGTTTGGTAGTCGGCATTGCCGTAACGAACGGTGACCCCACCTGTAACCTCCGGCACCGCGGCGACCACATTCTGTAGATCCATGAGCGCGTCCGCGTCCGTGGGCAGCAGCGTCGCGATACCGCCGGTACCACCCATTCCCCGCTGATTACCTGCTTGGGCTCGGACGAGAAGCAGGTTGGTGCCCATCGCACTGATGCGTTCGAGTACCGCTTCCTTCGCACCGTCACCGACCGCAAGCATGACGATCACCGAACCGACGCCAATCACGATACCGAGCAAGGTGAGAACGGTGCGGAACAAATTGGCACGTAGCGAGCGCCCGGCCATCTTTGCCGCTTCCAGCCCATCGGCCAACAAGGAACGATTCGCACTCGTGTCTCGCGCCGCTACGTGCAGAGGCTGCGCCGATGCAGGTGGCGTAGCGCCCGGATCGGACACAATGTTTCCATCCTTGATTTCGATCAGCCGCTGCGCTTGCTCCGCCACTTCCTTCGCGTGGGTGATGATGATGATGGTGTGTCCTTGGGCGGACAGGTCCTTGAGCAACGCCATGACCTCGGCGCCACTACGGCTATCGAGCGCGCCCGTAGGTTCGTCGGCAAGGATAATTTGCCCGCCGTTCATCAATGCACGCGCAATGGACACGCGCTGTTGTTGACCGCCGGATAATTGCGTCGGACGGTGTTCTAAACGGTCGCTTAACCCTAGCGACGACAGCAATTGCGCAGCGCGTTCATGCCGTTCTTGGCGCGACAAACCTGCGTAGACCGCAGGCACTTCCACATTTTCCAAGGCGGTCGCATTTGGCAGCAGGTTGTAACTTTGAAACACGAAACCGAAAGCTTCACGCCTAAGACGCGCGAGTTCGTCGCGATCAAACCTTGATACATCTTCGCCCATGAAGCGATAGGAACCGCTGGTCGGTTTATCCAGGCAACCCAGAATGTTCATCAAGGTTGATTTGCCGGACCCGGAAGCCCCCATGAATGCAACGAATTCTCCGGGATAGATGGACAATGAAAGGCCGTGCAGCACCTCGACCGCCAAATCGCCATTGCGATAAGTCTTAGTGATGTTGATCAGTTCGATGAGCGGCTTGGTGTTTTCAGCAGCATCGCATTGCAGACTGTGCGCTTCGATTTTCACAAACGCGGCCTCATTCCGGGCGGTGACGGACTACGATTTGCGCCTGCGGGAGCGCGCTCGACGTCTTGCGTCTGCTTGAGACCTGCCACCACTTCCTCGCCCGGTTGCAATCCTTCGATGATTTGCGCCGACACGCGGTTCACAACGCCCACCTTGACGGTGCGATCCTCAAGCGATCCGTCCTCGTTTAGGACACGCACCGTTGCCGTTCCGCCTTTGCGCGGACCGCTACCGCGGCGCGAACGCTGACGCGGCGCATCTCCATCACTGGCTTGCTTCGCCGGCGTCGTCTCTGCGCTTGCAGAGGGCGGCTCTTGGCGTTTCGATTTTGGATCGCTGCGCTTCGCCATGTTCAGCGCTGCGACCGGCACCACCACTGCATCTTTCGCTGAATCGACGAGGAAGAAAACCTGCGCGGTCATTTGCGTCATCAATGCACCGCCCTCGTTCGGCACGTCGAACAAGGCGTCGTAAAGGACGACGTTATTCGAAACGGTAGGCGTAGGATTGACTTTACGCAGGCTGCCGTACCAGCGTTTATCTTGCCCGCCAAGCGTCGTGAAATAAGCTGTCATACCGATACGCAGTCTTGAAACGTCCGCCTCGGATACTTGCGTTTGCACCGTCATGGTCGACAGATCGGCAATACGCAAAATGATGGGGGCCTGCTGATTGGCGTTCAGCGTCTGTCCTTGCTTGGCCGTTTGCGACACCACGGTTCCAGCCATCGGTGCATAAATCTTGGTATAGCCAAGGTTGGCTTCGTCCCCGCGCAAAGTCGAAGCAGTTTGCTTCATCTGCGCCTGGATCGATGCGATCTGCGCATTGAGGGATGCCACGGCCGATTCCGCCTGCTGCAAGGCTTCGGTGGTCGTCGCCTCTTCTTTCATCAAATTGCGCTGACGCTGTAGCTGCTGCTGCGCGAGCACCAGTTGAGCGCGTTTGTCCGCCAACTGCGCCGTTTGATTCTGCATTTGCGCCTTACCGCCATCGACGCGCGCTTGCAACAGCGTGGGATCGATCTCCGCAAGAAGATCCCCTTGTTTGACTTCCTGACCAATCACCACGTGGACGACTTTCAACTGACCCGAAACCTGCGTACCGACGTCGACATAATCCCTGGGTTGCAAGGTACCCGTCGCGGTTACGGAATCTTCGATATCCTCGCGCTCAACCGTGGCGAAGATGAAACGATCTTCCGGCTTTTCTCCGCCAAGCCAATTGGCTTGGATAAACCACGCTACCGGTACAAACACGAGCAGCGCGACGGCAACGTACAACGGCTTCCGTGAACTACGTGCGAGGGTGGGTTTGGCGGCGCCTTCTTTGAGCGGGGAGTCCATCTTCTATCCTTGGGGAAGTAAGCCAATATTGCCCAGGGAAGAGGCAGGAACTGTGCAGCGATTATGCAAATGGCGTATCCGGATATGCGTGTCGCGGCAGTCGGCCATCCACAAAGCTTCCCAAATTTGTCCTTAGGCTAGGCGCGTGAACCGAGTTAAAACCAACCGACAACCGATTGCCGCGCTGGCCGGCCGTTTCGATCGCTTGCGGATCAAGCTCTTCCTCGCCATTGCCGGTGCAAATGCCGTGCTGGCCATCGCCGCGTACCTTATTTTCAGCTGGAGTTTTGACCGCGGTGTCGCTGATTATCTGCAACAAGCGGACCTTGAAAAGCTGGATGCAATGACGGTGCAGTTAGCGCAAGAGTACGAATTGCGCGGCAATCGTTGGGATTGGATCGTCAATGATGAGGACCGCTGGGACGCGATGTCGCGCAATGCCCTCGGTCTGCCGCTTCGCGCACCCAAGGCGAGCCTTAAGAAAGCTGCGCCCCCAATGGAGGCGACACGCGAATATCCGCTGACCATCAATCGACGTTTGATGTTGCTCGACGCAAATCGCCAACTGCTAATCGGCCGCCCCGACCGCGCGCAACAAGCGCTATATCGCGAGATTCGCAATGACACCGAACTGATCGGCTATCTCGGTTATCTTCCGCGGCTGGAATTTGTCGAGTCCATCGGACGCCTGTACACGAAACAACAAGACGCTCGATTCGCGGCGCTGGCTGCAGGGATGTTGGCTGCAGCGCTCTTGTTGGGGGCCGGGTTGGCTTATTGGCTAAGCGGGCGCATCCGCAGCCTAGCGCAAGGAACCGCCTCGCTGATTCAAGGTGACTACGAGATCGCGCTCAAAGCGCATGGTCAGGACGAACTCGCACAGCTTGCACAAGACTTCAACACCTTGGCCGCGACGCTCAACGCGAATCGACAGGCGCGCAGTCAATGGATCGCCGATATCGCGCACGAGCTGCGCACGCCCTTGTCTATATTGCGGGGGGAATTGGAAGCTTTACAAGATGGGGTGCGCCCCTTGACGCAGGCAAGCCTTCATTCGCTCGTGCAAGAGGTCCATGGTCTTAGCCGTCTAGTGGAAGATTTGCATCTCTTATCGATGTCGGATCTCGGTGCGCTGAATTATCATTTTGAGCCGCTGGATTTGCGCGAGTCGATCCACGATGCGGTCGAGCACCATGGGCGTGCCCTGCAAGACAAGGGTTTTCAAGTGCGGACCAATATTGAAAACGCTCTTATTCAAGGCGACGCTATGCGCTTGGCGCAGGTATTCAACAATCTTCTGCAAAACACTTTGCGTTACACAGACGCTCCGGCCCAATTGCAGATCGATTTGAGACGCGACAACGGCGAGGCGGTGGTGGACTGGCAGGATTCCAGTCCCGGCGTTGCCGCTGAAGATTTACCGCGCCTTACCGAGCGCTTATATCGAGTTGATGACTCTCGCAACCGAGCGAGCGGCGGGGCGGGTCTTGGTCTCGCCATCGCCCATGCCATCGTTCAAGCGCATCGCGGCACCATGACCCCGCAGGCGAGCGCCCTGGGCGGCGTGCATTGGCAATTGAGATTTCCGTTGTATAAGAATGGACATGGCTGAACGCATTCTGATCGTCGAAGACGAACGCAAGCTCGCCGAGTTGCTGCGGGACTACCTTCGCCAGGAAGGCTTCGAGGTGGCGACGCTGGAACGCGGCGACGAAGTGGAAGCCTGGGTCCAAGCAAATGAGACCGATCTCATCCTGCTCGATCTCATGCTACCGGGCAAGAACGGTCTCGAAGTATGCAAAGCGCTGCGCCGGCGATATGACACAGCCATCATTATGTTGACCGCCCGAGTGGACGAGATCGATCGCTTGCTGGGCCTGGAGTTGGGTGCGGACGATTACATCTGTAAACCCTTCAGTCCGCGAGAGGTGGTGGCCCGCGTCAAGGCAGTGCTGCGGCGAGGCAAGCATATGCGGCAAACGCACACTGGGGTATTACTGGATGACGCCGGCTACAAGGCGAGCATCGGCGGCCAAGATCTGGGTCTTACCGCCGTCGAATTTCAATTATTGAAAGTGCTCGCGTCCCAGCCTGGAAGGCTGTACTCGCGCGATCAGTTGATGGACGCAATGTACCGAGATGAACGGATTGTTTCCGATCGGACGGTAGACAGCCATATCAAGAAACTCCGCAAGAAAATCGCCGAGGCGCTCCCAGGCAAGGAAATCATCCACTCGGTTTACAGCGTGGGCTATAAGTACGAGTGGCCTGAAGAGTAATTGCGAAGGCCTGCGATTGTGGTGCCGGTTAGAGGAATCGAACCCCTGACCTTCTGATTACAAATCAGCTGCTCTACCTGCTGAGCTAAACCGGCGCGGAGCGAGATTATACGCAGCACGCCCGTGGCGCGCCGCTGATTGAAATCTACTTGATGACTCGAAGGCTTGGTTTGCCGCCGCCTTGGGGACTGGTCGAAGGCGGCTCGGTCGGAGGCGCTAAATCGGTGGGCGCAGCCTCGAGTTGCACCGGCTTCTCTTCGGACTGCGGCTTGCTCGCCTCAATCTCAAACGACATCCCATGCCCGTTTTCGCGCGCATAGATGGCGCTTACCTGGCTGACCGGGATAAACAGTTCTTTCGCTACCCCACCGAACCGCGCACTGAACTCCACGTATTCGTTGCCCAACTTCAATTTGTTGGCGGCGAGCGGACCGATGTTCAGGACGATCTCGCCGTTACGCACATACTCCAGCGGGACGCGCGTCTGTGCGTCTACGATGACCGACACATACGGTGTGTAGCCATTGTCGACGCACCACTCGTAGAGGGCGCGCATCAGATACGGTTTAGTTGTCGTGGGCTCAGACAAGGTAGCGTCAGTGTAAACCCGCCGGCGATGCATGTGTTATCAAAACAAAGGCCCCTCGCGGGGCCTTTTCAACGCATGGCAACCCGGAGCTTACTTGCGCATGACCTTTTCTGAAGGAGTAAGCGCGTCGATGAAAGCCGGGCGGCTGAACAAGCGTTCCGCATATTTCTGCAGAGGCGCGGCCGCCTTCGGCAGCACGATGCCGTAGTAATCCAAGCGCCAAAGCAGCGGGCTGATGGCAACATCGAGCATGGAGAACTCGTCGCCCAACATGTATTTCTGCTTGCTAAATACGGGAGCGAGTTCGGTTAACCGATCAGATACTTGCTGGCGTGCTTTTTCCTGTTGCTTTTGGTTGCCCTTTTCAATGGGATCGATCTGGCTGAACAGCTCGACCTCGAAGTTGAAGAGGAACAAACGTGCGCGGGCCCGCATTACCGGGTCGGCCGGCATGAGTTGGGGATGGGGAAAACGTTCGTCTATGTACTCGTTGATGATGTTCGCTTCGTACAAGATCAGATCGCGCTCGACCAATACCGGCAACCGGTTGTATGGGTTCATCACCGCGATGTCTTCCGGTTTGTTGTACATATCGACATCGATGATCTGAAAATCCATACCTTTTTCATAAAGCACGATCCGGCAGCGCTGCGAAAAAGGACACGTTGTTCCGGAATACAAATTCATCATGGGGCTACCCTCGTCCCGTCACGGGATCAGAATGGGGAAATAAAAAACAAAGGCGCGACGCTAGGCGCCGCGCCTTTGGTGGGATGTCGTTAATGTACGTCTTTCCAATAGGCGTTCTTGAGTAGGAAAGTCAGCGCAATCAGGAACACAAGCCCGATTACTACCCACACGCCGATCTGCTGACGTTTCACCTGATGCGGCTCGCCAATCCAAACCAGGAAATTCACTAAATCGCGCACTGTCCGGTCGTACTCGGACGGCGACAGCGTGCCTTCGCTGATCGTTTGCAACTTTGAATCTGTTTTCGGATGGCCATGCTCCATGATCTGCTTGCCATCCCGCATCGCCGGCACCTTGACCAGCTCGCGTTCGCCTTGGAGGCTCCAGAGGACATGCGGCATCGCTACATTGGGATAAACCGTGTTGTTCCACCCGGTGACAGTGCCCGGATCTCGGTAGAAGCCCCGCAGATAGGTATAAAGCCAATCCGGACTGCGCGATCGCGCAATAACGGACAAGTCGGGCGGGACCACGCCGAAAGCGGCTTTCGCATCTTTCTTGGGAAAAGCCACATTCATCGGGTCGCCGATTTTTTCCGCTGTGAACATCAAGTTGTCGGTGATCTGCTTATCGCTCAACCCGAGCACCCGTAACTGGTCGTAACGCACCAGCGACGCGCTGTGACAGTTCAGGCAATAGTTAACGAAGGTTCTGGCGCCGGATTGCAGGCTTGCAGCGTCGTTGACGTCCACCTCGACAGGATCCAACTTAACGTTGTCTTCGGCTGCATAGACAGGCGTAAACACCGCCGACACGAGTGCGAGCGTCGTTAGAATTTCTCTTATACGCATCACGTCAGCCTCTCGGGAACAGGTTTGGTCTTGTCCATTCGGCTGTACCAAGGCATCAGCGCGAAGAACGCGAAATAAATGAACATGCAAATCTGCGCAACCAGGGTACGAGTGTCGGTCGGGGCCAACACGCCCAGGTAGCCGAGGACGAAGAAGCTGATGACCAGCAACGCAAGCGCAATCTTGTAGATGGGGCCTTTGTAGCGAATCGATTTCACCGCGCTTTGGTCCAGCCAAGGTAGCAGGAAGAAAATCAGCACGGAGACGCCCATCAAAATCACGCCCCAGACCTTTGCGTCGAGCTTTAACGGTCCCCCGATCATGCCGATAATCACGATACCGCCGATGACCAATGCAGCGATCTTGCATCCCGCGCGGCGCGCACGGAAGAAACTCAGGACAGCCAGTAATGCGACAAAGGCCGCGAGGAACCACATGACATTCTCAGTGGTGGCCCGCAAGATCGAATAGAAGGGCGTGAAGTACCACACGGGCGCGATATGCGCGGGGGTCTTGAGCGAGTCGGCCGGAATGAAGTTGTTGTACTCGAGAAAGTAGCCGCCCATCTCCGGCGCGAAGAAGAGCACCAACGAGAACACCAACAGGAACACTGCAACGCCGAACGCGTCCTTCACCGTGTAATAGGGATGGAAGGGAATCATGTCGTAGCCGTGACCGGTTTTCGGGTCGATGTTCTTTTTGACTTCGATGCCGTCGGGGTTGTTGGATCCTGTTTCATGCAGCGCCATTAAATGCGCCACAACCAACCCGAGCAAGACGAGTGGTATTGCGATCACGTGGAGCGCGAAGAAGCGGTTCAAGGTCGCGTCAGACACGACATAGTCGCCACGAATCCACAGCGATAGTTCTTCACCGACCACCGGGATTGCGCTGAACAGATTCACGATGACCTGAGCGCCCCAATACGACATTTGACCCCAGGGAAGCAGGTAACCGAAAAAGGCTTCGGCCATGAGGCACAAGAAAATCAGCACACCGAAAATCCAGGTCAGTTCCCGCGGATTGCGGTAGGACCCGTACAGCAAGGCGCGGAACATGTGCAGATAAACGACGATGAAGAAAAACGAGGCGCCCGTCGAGTGCATGAGCCGGATCAGCCAGCCCCAAGACACCTCGCGCATGATCGTGCCTTCGACCGAAGCGAAAGCTAACGCCGCATCGGGCTTGTAATACATGGTGAGGAAAATACCGGTGATGATCTGATTGACCAGCACGAGTAAGGCGAGCGAGCCGAAGTAATACCAAAAGTTGAAATTTTTGGGCGCGTAGTACTCGGCGACTTGCGAGTTCCAGAGTACCGAAAGCGGAAAACGTTCGTCGATCCAGGCCAGGAAACGACCGCCTGTGGTGGTTGGTGGCACTTTGTCGGTGCTGAGCGGAGCAGAATTCGCCATGCTTATGCTCCCTGGGTGTCGTCGCCGATGAGAATCCGGCTTTCCGACAGAAACTTATACGGCGGCACAATCAGATTTTCGGGCGCCGGCATGTTGGAATAAACGCGACCGGCGAAATCAAACTTCGAGCCGTGACAAGGACAGAAAAACCCGCCCGGCCAATCGGCGCCGAGTTTGTCGGGTTCCGCGCCCGCCGTTTTCGTGGTCGGCGAACAACCTAAGTGAGTGCAAATTCCCACCACGACCATGTACTCGGGATTCTCGGAGCGGGTCTCGTTCTTCGCGTACTCGGGCTGATTCGGTTTTTCGGAAGCCGGATCGGCCAGTTTGCTTTCCACCGCTTTTAAGGAAGCGAGCATTTCGGGACTGCGTCGCAAAACCCACACCGGTTTGCCGCGCCATTCGAAAATGCGTTGTTCGCCCGGCGCCATACCCGAGATATCGGCTTCAATTGGCGCACCCGCCGCCCTGGCTTTTGCCGAGGGTTGCAAGCTCGAAATGAATGGCCATGCGGTCACCGCTGCCGCACCACCGCCGGCCGCACAGGTGGCCAACAAGATGGTGCGCCGGCCGTTGTCAGCCGGCTTATCGCCCGTTTGAGTGGGGTTGCTCATGAAGGAGAAGCTCCTGGGATTTGCGAGTAGAAGGAAAGCACAAAACAAACCGCCGGATTATAGCGATTGGCCGCTCAAAATCCAAATTATTGCTGCTAACAGGCTGAATGCCTTAAGAAAACGCCGCTAGACAGGATTGTCGATATCGATGAAACGGTGATGCAAGCCGAATCGCTCAACCAAGTGGGCGCCCAAGGCCTGCACGCCATAACGCTCCGTCGCATGATGCCCGGCCGCAATAAACGCCACGCCGGACTCGCGAGCGAGATGGACGTGCTGTTCCGATATTTCTCCGGTCAGGTAGGCATCGACCCCGGCCGCCAAGGCGGTATCAAAGTAGCTTTGCGCGCCCCCGGTACACCACGCAAGGCGTCGAATCGGCGCCGCCGGTTCGCCGATCATGAGCGGCGCACGCCCAAGACGCGCGGTAATCCGCTCACCGAATTGCGCAAGCGTCGAAGGCTCTGCCATGCGGCCATGACAAACGAGATTCTGATCCCCTATTCGCCCCTCCTCGATTAGATCGAGGCGTGCAGCGAGTTGCGCGTTGTTGCCCAATTGAGGATGAAGATCCAGCGGTAAGTGGTAGGCGAATAGATTCAATCCGGCGTTTAACAATGCTTCGATGCGCCGCTTACGCGCGCCGACCAGCCGCTGATCTTCGCCTTTCCAAAAATAGCCATGGTGGACCAGAATGGCATCCGCTTTGTCACGACTTGCCGCTTCGATCAGCGCAGCGCTCGCGGTGACGCCGGTGATCACCCGTTCGATTTCCGCGCGGCCTTCCACCTGCAAACCGTTTGGGCAATAATCTCGTACTTGGGAGATATTCAGTAGCTGCTCTAGATAAAGAGCCAACTCGTCGCGTTGCATCGTCGTCGCTCGAATCTCGATAATGCCCTGGATTGTATCCGAGGCATCTGCCCACCCCTCAACATGCGGTCGATTTCAAAAACCGCTGAAACAGAAAAAATATGAGCTTGCATCGACTGTGGCTAATTTTTTGCCAGACCGCGACCGTCGCGCTGGGCGTCCTTTTTGTGGTGGTCACACTACGACCTGAATGGCTGGGCGCGAAACAAGGCGACGGTTTGGGCGAAGTCATCGTCAAGCAGAGCGCGCCCGAGTTGCTCACCATCGCGAAACCCGCTTCCGGTTCCTATAGCGAAGCGGTACGCAAAGCCGCCCCTGCGGTCGTGAACATATTTACCTCGCGCAAGGTAAAACCCAACCGCCATCCTTTTATGGATGATCCGATGTTCCGCGAATTCTTCGGCGATCTGGACGAACAGCAAAGCAATAGCTTGGGCTCGGGCGTTATCGTCAATGAAAAAGGCTACGTCCTAACCAACAACCACGTGGTCGAAGGCATGGACGAAATCGAAGTACTGCTTGCCGACAATAGCCGGATGCCCGCAAAGGTTGTTGGAACCGATCCGGAGAGTGATCTTGCGGTGCTCAAAGTGGAATCGACCAAGGCGTTGCCGGCAATCGTGTTTGGTAGCTTGGACACCGTGCATGTGGGCGACGTCGTACTTGCCATCGGCAACCCCTTCGGCGTGGGTCAAACCGTCACATTAGGTATCGTGAGCGCTTTGGGCCGCACCCACTTGGGCATCAACACTTACGAAAATTTCATTCAAACCGATGCGGCAATCAACCCGGGTAATTCAGGCGGCGCCTTGATCGATAGCGCCGGGACGCTCGTAGGCATCAACACCGCGATCTTCTCGCGCACCGGCGGGTCGCTTGGCATTGGCTTCGCCATACCGGTATCGACAGCCAAGCAAGTCATGGAACAGATTATCGAGACCGGGCAGGTCACGCGCGGTTTCATCGGCGTGCAAGCCGATGACATCACGCCGGAGATTCAGGACGCGTTCAAGCTTCCCGATATGCAAGGCACCATCGTCGCGGATGTCGTGAAAGGCGGTCCGGCAGCGGAAGCCGGCGTCAAAATACGCGATGTGCTGCTCATGATCGATGGCCGCCCCATCGAAGATGCGACCGCCATGCTGAATGTGGTTGCGGAGTTGAAGCCGGGCAGCCGTGTTCCGATCCGTCTGCGCCGCGACGGCAAGGAAATCGAAGTAGAAGTCGTCGTCGGACGCCGGCCAAGATTGTTAAGGCCAGATTAAGCGCTTATTCCGCCTGCGTACTTTCGTCCCAACCATCGTGCTTCTGCGGCTTGCCCGCGAAGCGCGCCAGGATGATGCCCAGCTCGTAGAGCAGCCAGAGTGGTATCGCAAGCAGGCACTGCGAAATCACATCAGGCGGCGTAAAGATTGCGCCGATCACAAAGGCGCCGACGATTACATAGGGCCGCGCGTTTTTCAGCGTCTGAATAGATACGATCCCGGCACGCACCAGCACAATAACCACCACTGGGACCTCGAAGGTCACGCCGAAAGCCATAAAAGTCGTCAGCGCAAAACCAAAATACTTTTCGATGTCGGTCATCCACGCAACGCCTTCCGGTGCGATGGAGCTCATGAATTGGAACACGACCGGAAACACCAGAAAATAGGCGAAAGCCATGCCGACAAGAAAGAGCAGAAAGCTCGCTATTACCAAGGGCAGCACTAGCCGCTTCTCGTGCATGTACAAACCAGGCGCCACAAAAGCCCATATTTGATAAAGCACGACGGGCAAGGCCAGAACAAACCCCGCAACCGCTGCGACTTTGATTGGCACGAGGAAGACGCCTACGACATCAGTCGCAATCATCTGGCCGCCCGCAGGCAATGCGGCCAGCATCGGCTCGGCGAACCACGCGTAAAGCGTCTGCGACGTCGGCCATCCAAAGGCGACAATCAGAAACATAAGCAGCACGGCACCCATCGCCTTCATCAAACGCGAGCGCAGTTCGACCAGATGGGAAAGGAAGCCTTCTTGCGTATTCATCTTTTTTCCCGAGGATCGTGTTGCGTCAGGTCCGGCGAAGCGATCTTGCGCAACTCGTCCACCTCTTCATGCATGCTGCGTCCGACTTGTTGGACGTCTTGCTCCACCGATTGGGCAGCGTCCTTGAATTCGTCGCGCATCTTGCGCAAATCATCGAGTTCGATTTCGCGGTTGATGTCCGCCTTGACGTCGCTGACATAGCGCTGCATGCGACCGAACAAATGCCCGGCTGTGCGAGCCACTCGCGGCAATCGTTCGGGACCGATCACGACCAAGGCGACGATCCCGATAACGAACAGTTCGGAAAAACCGATATCGAACATAAATTAGAAGCGCACAAAAAAACGCCGGGTTCCCCCGGCATCTTTGATCGGTGCGCTGCGATTAAGCCTTCGTGTTGGATTCTTGTTTAGAGTCCACGTCGATCGTTCGACCGTCGATCTGCTGCGTCTTGGCTGCAGAGGCGTTCGAATCTTCGCGCATCCCATCCTTAAAACCTTTGACGGCGCCGCCCAGATCAGCGCCCATATTGCGGAGCTTCTTGGTGCCGAAAACCATCATGACGATCAACAATACGATCAGCCAGTGCCAGATGCTGAAAGAACCCATTTGCCGCTCCTTTAAGTTCTGGAAATCATCGGCGGCAACTTCTGCGGACCGCCGAGTACATGCATGTGAAGATGATACACCTCTTGCCCACCCACTCTTCCGGTCTGGACGATGCTCCGAAAGCCGTCGGTTGCACCCTGTTCCACCGCGATTTTGGGGGCCAAGAGCAACATTTTCCCGAGCACCTGCTGGTGACTGCTATCGCATTCGGCAAGCGAAGCGACATGAAGTTTCGGAATTAATAACACATGTACCGGTGCCAGCGGATGAATGTCATGAAAAGCGAGCACCTCTTCATCTTCATAGACCTTTTTCGCGGGAATTTCGCCCCGAACAAGTTTGCAAAACAAGCAGTTCGCATCGTACATGGCGTATTTCAGCTTTCTTCCCGGCGGGAACGGTCCTCGTCCTTGCGCGCCGCCTTCTCATCCAACCCGGACAAACCTTCACGACGGGCCAGTTCGCCCAGCACGTCCTGCGGCCGCAGACCATAGTGGGCCAAGCCCACGAGGCAATGAAACCAGAGGTCGGCCATTTCGGCCACAATCCGGGCGCGATCTCCGTCTTTCGCCGCCATGACAGTCTCGGTCGATTCCTCGCCTATCTTTTTGAGGATGGCGTCTTCACCCTTATGTAGCAACCGGGCGACGTAGGAACGATCCGGATTGCCGCCCCGGCGGCTTTCGATGACTTGGGCAAGGCGGCTCAGCACATCTTCCGTATCACTCATTTTTATACATATCCTGTGGGTCTTTGAGGGGCGCTTCTGTCACGATCCATTGGTCATCCACCAACCGGCGAAAAAAACAGCGCTCGCGGCCCGTATGGCACGCTACCCCGCCGATCTGCTCGATTTGCAGCAAGATAACGTCCGCATCGCAATCCATCCGAATTTCAAGGACGCGCTGAAAATGACCCGATTCTTCGCCCTTCTGCCACCGTTTTTTGCGTGACCGGGAGTAATAAACGGCTTGCCCCGTCTTTGCCGTTTCCTCCAGTGTCGCCCGATCCATCCAGGCGAACATGAGCACCTTTGCGCTCCGGTGGTCTTGCGCAATGACCGGGACAAGGCCATCTGCGTCATAGGCGATGTCGTCGAGCCAGCTCATAGACGCACTTCAATGCCGCGATCGGCCAGTAATTGTTTTGCCTGGCCCACAGTGAATTCGCCGAAATGGAAAATGCTCGCGGCGAGCACAGCGTCGGCATGGCCTTGCAGAATGCCTTCCGCCAAATGCTCGAGATTGCCCACGCCGCCGCTCGCGATCACCGGAATGTCTACGGCGTCACTCACGGCGCGGGTCAGACCAAGGTCGAACCCTTCTCTGGTGCCATCCCGATCCATGCTGGTCAACAAAATTTCTCCTGCGCCGAGGCTCTGTGCTTTACGCGCCCAGTCTACTGCATCAAGCCCGGCAGCCTTGCGTCCGCCGTGAGTGAACACTTCCCATCGGTCGCCGGACCGCTTGGCGTCGATGGCTACTACGATACATTGGGAACCGTAACGTTCGGCGGCATCGAAGACCAGTTGGGGGTCGTTCACAGCGGAGGTGTTCATCGAGACTTTGTCGGCCCCGGCGTTCAGGAGGCGCCTAACGTCTTCTACCTTGCGCACGCCGCCGCCTACGGTGAGCGGAATGAAAACTTGGGCTGCGACTTCTTCGATGACATGGAGAATGAGATCTCGATCATCCGAACTCGCTGTGATGTCGAGGAAAGTCAGTTCATCGGCGCCCTGTTCGTCGTAACGACGCGCGATCTCGACCGGATCGCCGGCGTCGCGCAACTCGACAAAATTGACGCCTTTGACGACACGACCGCTCGTGACGTCCAGACAGGGGATGATTCGCTTGGCAAGCGCCATATCAATACGCCGGTCTAGGCTTCCGCGACGTCTAGGCCATCCTCACCGTTTAACTCGTCTGCGAGAGCTTGCGCCGCTTTAAAGTCGATGGTGCCTTCATAAACCGCACGGCCGGTTATCACGCCCATGATGCCCTCGCTTTCCACATCGCAGAGCGCATGAATGTCCTTTAAATCGGTCAAACCACCGCTCGCGATGACCGGAATACGCAGATTGCGTGCGAGTGCGACGGTCGCCTCAATGTTGATACCCGATAACATTCCGTCACGACCAATGTCGGTATATAGAATCGCTTCGACGCCGTAGTCCTCGTATTTCTTGGCGAGATCGATGACATCGTGGCCGGTCATTTTCGACCATCCTTCCACTGCGACCTTGCCCTCCTTGGCATCGAGCGCCACGACGATGTGGCCGCCGAAGGCCGAACAGGCATCGTGAAGAAACCCCGGGTTTTTAACCGCCGCGGTACCGATTACCACATAGCTGACCCCGGCATCGATATACCGCTCGATGGTGTCCAAATCGCGAATACCACCGCCGAGTTGGATGGGTAAATCCTCACCTACCGCCGCCACAATTTGCTTGATGACGACCTCGTTCTTGGGTTTGCCGGCGACGGCGCCGTTGAGATCCACTACATGCAGGCGCCGGGCGCCCTGCGCAAGCCAGTGCCTAGCCATGCCGACAGGGTCTTCTGAGAAGATGGTCGCATCGCTCATGTCGCCCTGCTTGAGGCGCACGCAACGGCCGTCCTTGATGTCGATCGCGGGGATTATGACCATCGCTTTACGCGCGGAAGGAAGAGGGAATCAAGGGTTCCAGGATACGAAATTGGACAATAACCGTAATCCCGCCTTGTGGCTTTTCTCGGGGTGGAACTGGATGGCAAAAATGTTATCCCTCCCGACTGCGCAGGTAAAGGGGAACGCATAATTTGTCTGCCCCGTCACCAGTGCGGGTTCGCTGGTTTCGACATAGTAACTGTGAACGAAATAGAAGCGCGAGCCGTTTTCGATGCCGTTCCACATGGAATGTGTTGCCTGCTGCACTTCATTCCAGCCCATGTGAGGCACCTTGAGCTTTTCCCCCGCCGCATCGCGCATCGCCGCGGCGGGAAACCGCTTGACCCGCCCGGGTAAGAGGGAAAGTCCGTCCACACCGCCGCCCTCCTCGCTATGTTCAAATAGCATTTGCAAACCAAGGCAAATACCCAAAAACGGCTTGGTCGCTGCCGCCTTGGCCAAAGCGGGGCGTAGACCCCGTGCATCCAATTCCCGCATGCAGTCGCGCATCGCGCCCTGCCCGGGGAACACGACCCGATCAGCCGCAAGTAGGACACCCGGATCCGAAGTCACCTGCACGACCGTCCCGGGCGCGACATGCTCGATGGCTTTAGACACCGAGCGCAAATTGCCCATGCCATAGTCGATGACAGCGATGCTAGTCATAAGGAAAAAACAAGCTTAAAGCGTGCCCTTGGTCGACGGGACGGTACCGCCGCTGCGGGGGTCCGCCTCGAGCGCCATGCGCAATGCCCGCGCGAACGCTTTGAAAATCGTCTCGCACTGGTGATGAGAGTTGTCACCACGAATATTGTCGATATGCAGCGTCACGAAGGCGTGATTGACAAAACCCTGAAAAAATTCGTGCACCAAGTCGACATCGAATTCGCCGATCAGTGGGCGCGTGAAATCGACACGAAACTCCAAACCGGGCCGGCCGGAAAAATCGATGACGACGCGCGACAGTGCCTCGTCGAGGGGCACGTAGGCATGGCCAAATCGGCGGAGGCCTTTTTTATCGCCGGCCGCTTTGGCGAGCGCCTGCCCCAAAGTGATCCCGATATCTTCCACGGTGTGGTGGGCATCGATATGCAAATCACCCTTTGCTTTGATCTCGAGATCGATCAAACCGTGACGCGCAATCTGATCCAACATGTGATCGAGGAAAGGCACGCCGGTATCCAGCGTCGCCTGACCC
The DNA here is from genome assembly GCA_035273665.1 of Burkholderiales bacterium. Lineage (GTDB taxonomy): Bacteria > Pseudomonadota > Gammaproteobacteria > Burkholderiales > SG8-39 > DATEEW01. The sequence goes on from DATEOW010000019.1 coordinate 33,725, forward strand.
GTTCCGTCCAGATTGAGCGAAATCGAAATCTGTGTTTCGTTGGTGTTACGGGTAACCTGCGCGGTTCTCATAAAGCCTCTTTCAACGCTTCCAACATGCTTTGGTTTTCTTCCGGGGTGCCCACGGTGAGCCGTAAGCACTGATCAAGTAGGGGATGACCGCCATGCAGATTGCGGATCAATATGCCGCGCGCGCGCATTGCGTCATAAGTCTTATCGGCATCCGGGACCCTGATCAAGATGAAATTCGCCAAACTGGGAAAGGCTTCCACCCTAGCGAAACTCTTGAGCGAGGTAAATAGGCGCTCGCGCTCTGCTTTGATGCGCTGCGCTTGATCGTGCAATACATCGGCATGAGCCAACACTTTTTCGGCTACCGCCTGGGTAATGACATTCACGTTGTAGGGAGGACGAAGCTTATCGAACTGTTCGATCCATTCCGGGCGCGCAACCGCGTAGCCAAGTCGGATACCGGCCAATCCTAATTTAGACACCGTGCGCATGACCATGAGATTGGGGTATTCCGCCACACGGCTCATAAAGCTCTTGTCCGCAAAGACATGATAAGCCTCGTCCAACACCACAAAGCCGGTTGCCTCATCGAGCACTCGCAGTACATCCGCTTCCGCGAAAGCATTGCCGGTCGGATTGTTGGGATAAGCGATGAAGATGAGCGCTGGTTGATGCGCGCGGATCGCCGCCAAGAATGCTTCAATGTCGAGCGCAAAGTCGGACGTCAACGGAACCGCCACATACTCCATGCGCGAATAAATCGCGTTCATGCGATACATCGAGAAAGACGGCTCGGGGGCAAGCATCACGGAGCCCGGGCGAGCAAGCGTCTGTGTGACCAAGGTGATTATTTCGTCGGAGCCATTGCCGAGCAGCAAACCCATGTCCGCAGGCAGATCGAACGCCTTGCGTAAACACGCTTTCAGTTCCGGCGCATCCGGATTGGGATAGCGATTGAGCGACAAACCGGCGGCGAGCGCTCCAACAGCCTGCCGCAGGTCCTGAGGCAAGCCATATGGATTCTCCATCGCATCGAGCTTGACCATACCGCCGGCAGGCGCAACGTGATAAGCCTTCAGGGCTTGGATATCGTCTCGAACCAACGCACGCAAAGAGGGGAGCTGGCCGGGGGGCATGGTGTCACGCTTCATGACTTGAAGCGGTATTCCGCCGAGCGGGCGTGCGCCTGCAAACCTTCCCCGTAAGCAATCGTGGCGGCAATGCGGCCCAGCGTGTCCGCGCCCTCGCGAGACACCTTGATCATACTTGTGCGCTTTTGAAAATCGTATACACCGAGCGGCGACGAAAACCGCGCCGTGCGGGAAGTCGGCAACACGTGATTGGGTCCGGCGCAATAATCGCCGAGTGATTCCGAACTGTAAGGGCCCATGAAGATGGCACCGGCGTGCTTGATCTTGTTCGCCCAGATTTCGGGATCGCTTACAGACAACTCCAAGTGTTCCGGCGCGATGCGATTGGCGATCTCGCAGGCTTCATCTAAATCTCGCACTTGAATCAATGCGCCGCGATTGGTCAGGGAAGCCGCTATGGTCTCCTTTCGCGGCATTGCGGCGAGTTGACGCTCAACACTGGCCGCGACCCGCTCGATATACGCAGCGTCGGGTGATATCAAAATGGCTTGAGCGACTTCGTCGTGCTCGGCCTGCGAAAACAAATCCATCGCAATCCAGTCCGGATCGGTCGCGCCGTCACAAATGACAAGAATTTCGGAGGGACCGGCAACCATGTCAATACCGACGACGCCAAAAACACGGCGCTTAGCCGCCGCGACATAGGCATTACCCGGACCGACAATTTTGTCCACGGCAGGAATCGTTTCCGTCCCGTAAGCAAGGGCGCCTACCGCCTGCGCCCCGCCGATGGCGAAGACACGATCAACTTCAGCGATGGCCGCTGCCGCAAGCACCAAGTCGTTACGTTCTCCGTTTGGCGTTGGCACGACCATGATCAGTTCCTGCACCCCCGCGACTTTGGCGGGCAGCGCGTTCATCAGCACTGAAGAAGGATAGGATGCCTTGCCGCCCGGCACATACAAACCGGCGCGATCCAAGGCCGTTATTTTCTGACCCAAGACCGTACCGTCCGGCTCCGCGTAACTCCACGATTCCATGCGTTGTCTCGTGTGATAGCGACGTACGCGATCGGCAGCCTGTTCCAATGCGTCGCGTTGCGCGCTCGGCAGCTTTCGCAAAGCCGCGTGCAATTCGTCCACCTTGATCTCCAAGGCCGCGACACTCTTCGCAGCGATCCGATCGAATCGTTGCGTGTACTCAAGCACCGCCGCGTCGCCACGATCTTTCACGTCAGCAAGGATCTTCGCCACTGCGTTATCGACGCTTTCGTCCTGCGCCGCTTCCAACGCCGTTAGCGCGGTGAGTTGCGCATCAAAATCAGCTTGCGTGCTAATAAGCCGTTTCATCACGCCGCCCCTTTGCGCACCGCGGCCTCAAAAGCCTCGATGACCGGCTGCAGCAGCGCGCGTTTGAGCTTTAAGGCCGCCTGGTTGACGATCAGCCGAGAACTGATGGGCATGATTTCTTCGACGGCCTGAAGATTGTTTGCTTTGAGCGTGCCGCCGCTACTGACAAGATCAACGATCGCATCTGCCAGTCCCACGAGCGGTGCCAGTTCCATCGAGCCATACAGTTTGATGAGATCGACATGCACGCCTTTAGCGGCGAAGTGTTCGCGCGCCGTCTTGATGTATTTGGTCGCGACGCGCAAACGCGCGCCTTGCCGCACCGCCTTGGCATAATCAAAGCCCTGAGGCACCGCCACCATCATGCGGCATTCAGCGATACGCAAATCAAGCGGCTGGTACAACCCTTCGCCGCCGTGTTCGATAAGCACATCTTTTCCCGCAATGCCCAAGTCTGCGGCGCCGTGTTGTACATAGGTGGGAGTATCGGAGGCGCGCACAATGATTAAGCGCACATCGGGCCTGTTCGTGGCGAGGATGAGCTTGCGCGAAGTCTCGGGATTCTCCTGCGGAGCGATCCCGGCAGCGGCGAGCAGCGGTGCTGTCTCGTCGAATATGCGGCCCTTGGACAGGGCGATAGTGATGCCGGACACGGGAATGAGCGGTCGGCCGCGAAAGGCGACACGTGCCTAAAGCACGGATTCTACTTGAAATGCGCCCGCTGGGCGCCTTAGCTCACTCGCCGGATGCGGGCACCCAGCCCAGAAAGCTTCTGTTCGATCGCCTCGTATCCGCGGTCCAAATGGTAAATGCGGTCGATAACAGTCTCGCCTTCGGCCGCCAAGCCGCCGATGACCAGACAAGCCGACGCGCGCAAATCCGTCGCCATTACAGTGGCGCCCTGCAACCGCTCGACGCCTCGCACGATGGCTGCATTGCCCGAGATCTCAATATCCGCGCCGAGACGCACGAGCTCTTGGACATGCATAAAGCGGTTTTCAAAAATCGTTTCGGTCACGACGCCAGTCCCTTCGGCAATACAATCCAGAGCCATGAGCTGTGCTTGCATGTCCGTCGGAAAAGCCGGATACGGTGCTGTCCTTAAATTGACGGCCTTCGGGCGCTGATGCATCTCGACACGAATGAAACCGCCTTGCACCGCGATCTGGGCACCGGCCTCGCGCAACTTATCGATTACCGCATCCAGACTTCGGCCATCCGTTTCGCGTAGGGTCACTGCGCCACCGACTGCGGCTACCGCGGCGAGAAAAGTTCCTGTTTCGATGCGATCCGGCATCACCCGATGGGTGGCACCATGCAAACGATCGACACCCTCGATGGTGATGAGATCAGTCCCCGCGCCGACGATATTGGCACCCATGGCGATAAGGCAATTCGCCAGATCAACGACCTCCGGTTCGCGCGCGGCATTTTCAATCACCGTAGTACCTTCGGCCAGCGTTGCCGCCATCATTAGGTTTTCCGTGCCGGTGACCGTGACCAGTTCGGTCACTAAACGTGCGCCCCTTAAGCGCTTGGCGGTCGCATTGATATAGCCCTGCTCCACATGGATTTCCGCGCCCATCGCCTGCAATCCCTTGATGTGGAGATCGACCGGGCGTTGCCCGATCGCGCAACCTCCGGGCAGCGATACGCGCGCGCGGCCCAACCTCGCTAAAAGAGGCCCGAGTACAAGAATAGAAGCGCGCATCGTCTTAACCATTTCATACGATGCGAGAGGTTCGCTGAGTTTCGCCGCATGCAGACCGATTCCTTCGCCGTCATCCGGCGTAATTTGGATTCCCAATTCGCGCAGGAGGCGAAGCATCGTGTTGATGTCTCTTAGCCTCGGCATGTTCTCCAGCCGCACTGGTTCTTCAGTCAGCAACGCGGCGCAAAGGAGCGGGAGGGCTGCGTTCTTGGCACCCGAAATCCGGACTTCGCCTTCGAGCGGAACACCGCCCTGAATCGCTAATTTATCCACGATCCGCCCACTCTTCAGGTGTCAGCGTCTTCATCGAGAGTGCGTGTATTTCGGCGCGCATCCGATCGCCCAGCGCCTTGTAAACGACTTGATGCTGTTGGATTTTGCTTTTGCCGCGGAACTCTCCGCTCACGATAAGCGCTTCGAAATGCTGGCCGTCGCCGGCCACGCGCACGAGATCGCAAGGCATGCCCTGCTCGATATAAGTTTTAACGTCTTCTGGACTAAGCATGATTTTTTGAACTAGTGCCTCAGTTTGTACCCGCGTTTGAGCAGCCATAGTGTAGCTGCGGTCAATAAAGCAAAAAATGTAGCCACTATCGTTAAGCTAAGTAGCGGCGAAACATCCGACACCCCAAAGAAACCATAGCGGAATCCGTCAATCATGTAGAAAAAAGGATTCAAGTGGGATAAAGACTGCCAAAAATCAGGCAGCGAATGGATGGAGTAAAAAACGCCCGACAAAAACGTAAGGGGCAGGATGATGAAATTCTGAAACGCGGCGAGCTGATCGAACTTGTCCGCCCAGATTCCAGCAATAACTCCAAGGCTGCCGAGGACAGCGCTGCTCAATAACGCAAAGCCCAGCGCCCAAAGCGGATGGGGCAAGTTGAGCGTGACAAAGGGTAGCGTGACGAGCCATACGCACAAGCCCACAATGACGCCTCTGGCAATGGCCGCAGCGGTGTAAGCCGCATAGAACTCGGCATACGAAAGCGGTGCGAGCAGTACGAATACGAGATTGCCTGTGATTTTGGATTGAATGAGGCTGGAAGAGCTGTTGGCAAAGGCGTTTTGCAAAACGGACATCATGATCAGCCCCGGCACGAGAAACGCTGTGTAGCCCACAGAATTAAAAGCCTGCGCACGACCATCCAATGCGTGGCCGAATATGAGCAAATAAAGAACGGCGGTGAGCACCGGCGCAGCCACCGTTTGAAAGCCGACTTTCCAAAAGCGCAGCATCTCTTTGCGGAGCAAGGCATGGAAACCGCTCATGTCGTGGCTTCGCCGTGCATGATATTGAGGAAGACCTCTTCCAAATCCGGCTGACTTAATTCCATCTCGGTCACGCTACGACCGGCATTCCGCAGCGCGCCGAGCACACTCTCCACCTCCGCATAGTTACTGAGCTTGAGCGTGTGCCGATCCCCATCACTATCGATCTGAATCCCGGCAAGCGAGGCCGGCAAAGTGCCATCGAAACGCAGGTGCAAATAGAGCGCATGAAAGCGTCGAATCAAATTATCCGGCGTATCGAGGGCGACAATTTCGCCCTGCTTCAGCATGGCGATGCGGCTGCACAGATTTTCCGCTTCATCGAGATAGTGCGTCGTCAACACGATGGTGTGCCCATCACGATTTAGATTCTGAATGAATTTCCACAGCCCGCGCCGCAATTCGACATCCACGCCCGCCGTGGGCTCATCGAGAATGATGACAGGTGGACGGTGAACAAGGGCTTGCGCAACAAGCACGCGCCGCTTCATGCCCCCGGAAAGCGAGCGCATGTTGCTGTCCGCCTTATTCGTCAAATCGAGGTGGTGCATGAGTTCGTCGATCCATCCATCGTTATCGCGCAGGCCAAAGTAGGCTGACTGAATGCGCAATGTTTCGCGCACGGTAAAGAAGGGATCAAAGACCAGCTCTTGCGGCACGACCCCCAATTTCCGGCGGGCCACCTTGTAGTCGGTAACGACGTCGTGACCCATTAATCGCGCGCGCCCACTGCTCGCGCGCACCAAGCCGGCAAGAATGCTGATCAGGGTCGTTTTCCCTGCGCCGTTCGGTCCGAGCAAAGCGAAGAATTCGCCCTGCGGGACGTTCAAATCGATACCGGAGAGGACCTGCAGGGCGCCGTAGCGTTTGCTCAGCGCGGAGATTTCAATAGCGGACGCCATGCGCCCCGATTCTAGAGATTAAGCGGCGGACGCGCCCAAAAGATCGCCCACGTCGTAAAGTCGGGCGAGCTTGAGCATGGTGGGAGGTATGTTTTGAAAATTGAGCTTGCGACCTGAGGCTTCCGCTTCCCGCAACATTGCCAGCGCCAGTGCGATGGCCGATGAGTCTGCATTGACCACTTCAGCAAAGTCCACGCTGCTGATGCCGGCACGAACGCCGGCCATGCTCGGTTCGAATAATGCCGGCACGGTCAACGCATCGACATTACCGGCAATGACGAGACGCTCGCCATCGATTCGCGCGCTCATTGCGTTTTTACAGCCAACTGCCGGTTTTTGTCTTGCAGTGTTTTGATCAGCCCATCAATGCCGTTGTTACGAATCTCACCGTTAAAGGTTTCGCGATACGTCGTTACAAGGCTTACGCCGGCGATGCTCATGTCGTAGACCTTCCAACCCGCGTCGGTCTTTTCCATTTCATATTCGATTTCGATCGGTTCGGCGCCTGATTGCTTGATATCGGCCCGAACTGACGCCTCCGTGTCGCCCGGTTGCATACGCATCGGCTTGTAATCGAATACTTGATTGCGGTACGAGGTCAACGCCGTCGAGTAGGTCCGGACGAGCAAGGTACGAAACTCTTCGGTCAATATCTTTTGTTGCTCCGGCGTTGCTTTGCGCCAGTTCTGCCCCATCGCCAGCGCCGTCATGCGGCTGAAGTTGAAATGCGGCAGTACCTTTTCTTGGATGAGCGCCGCGGCCTTGCGCGGATTGCCAGCCTGGATATCTTTGTCGTTTTTGATGATGTCGATGACTTCTTTCGTCACCGATTTAACGAGTTCGTCTGGCGCTTGTGTCTGGGCCATGGCCGGAACACCAACGCACCACAATAAGCTCAAGGTCAAGAATCGTAGATATTTAAGCATGGGCCACTCTCACGTTAAAAAGGAGGCAAAGCCTCCTTTTATTTGCCATGAACGCAGGTCCACAACCTTGCGTCCGATATCAGCGCCGGTCAATCGTCGGGATAAACGTTTCGACATCTGTCTTGGATGACAGGCTTAACTCGACCTGGGGCAAAGCCAACACTTCTTCGTCGATGCGCGCTGTGTCCATATCCAGCATTTCTTGGGCCTGCGATTTTCGCATCGGCCGGCCATCGTTCACCTGCGTGGCACGCCTTTGCAGGTAAGCATCGCGCAGGAAGCTATAGCGGTCTAAAGCTGCTTCTTCCATGACATTCGAAGCGTCAAGCAAATTGGCTCGGGTGTTGATGAAATCCAGCGCCGTCAAGGCGTTGCGCCACGCGACATAATTATCCTCGCCCAAAAGCTTGGGGCCGCGCCAAGGCAAGTAAGCCACCGCGTCGACGATGGTGCCGGCGCCGTCACGGACATTACTCGGACCAAACAGCGGCAATACGAGGTACGGGCCGGTGTCTAAGCCCCAAACACCCAAAGTCTGGCCGAAATCCTCATTGTGTTTGGTCATGCCGCCTTCGCTGGCAACGTCGAAAATCCCACCAATCCCGAAGGTCGTATTAGTGACGAAACGCATGAAATCAGTCGCGCCCGCCTCAACCTTGCCCTGCAAAATTTGATTGACTGCCGTCCATGGGTCGCGAAGGTTGGAAAAGAAATTGTTAACGCCAGTGCGAACAGGATCCGGGAAAACCGCGCGATATCCTTGGGCAACGGGTTTCAAAACCGCCCGATCGACCGTGTCGTTGAATTGGTACACCACCCGATTCACCGGCTCAATAGGATCTCGGGGATTGGCGTTGTCGTTCGTAGCACAACCCGACAAACTCAACGAGGCGCCGACAAGGGCGCCTGTCCATAATTTCGTTACACCTTCTGTGCGGCTCATTTTTATCTTTCCCTACCGGTCACGCCGGCATTCAAGTTGTCGCTGATTACTTTTTTTGATCGCCATCAGCGGCCTTACTGTACAGGAATTGACCGATCAAGTTTTCCAAGACCACCGCGGATTGCGTCATTTTAACCGTGTCACCATTTTTAAAGTTGACCAGATCGCCACCCGCCGACAACCCAACATACTGCTCCCCCAATAGGCCCGAAGTGAGGATTTTTGCCACCGTGTCTTTTGGAAATTGGTAGCGCTTGTCGATCTGCATGATTACGGCGGCATCGAAGGTCTCGTTATCGAAACGAATTTCGAGGACCCGGCCGATCACCACCCCGGCGCTTTTGACGGGCGCTCGCGGCTTGAGGCCGCCGATATTTTCAAAATGGGCCACCAAACTGTAGCCTTCGCCGTTGCGGAATGCATTGCTGCCCGCCACCCTCAAGGCGAGAAAAAACACGGCAGCAATACCGAGCAGCACAAAGGCGCCCACGAGTAAATCCAAGGCCTTGCGGCTGAGCATGTCTCAACTCCCTCTAAACATAAATGCGGTCAGGACAAAGTCCAGACCGAGAATAACCAGTGCTGACGTTACGACCGTGCGTGTGGTTGCGCGCGAAATACCTTCCGCAGTGGGCGTGCTGTCATACCCTTCGAAAACGGCGATCCATGACACCGCCACTCCGAATACAAAGCTTTTGATGACACCGTTGATGATGTCGTGGTGCAAATCCACCACCCCACGCATTTGTGACCAGAAAGCCCCGCTATCGACACCAATCACCTGCACCGTGATGAGGTAGCCGCCAAAGATCCCCATCGCCGAAAAGAGCGCGGCTAGCAAGGGCATGGAAATCACGCCGCCCCAAAAACGAGGGCCGATCACACGTGCGATCGGATTCACCGCCATCATTTCCATCGCTGACAGCTGTTCGGTCGTCTTCATCAAACCGATCTCAGCGGTCATCGCTGAGCCGGCGCGGCTTGCGAATAAGAGACCGGCCACGACCGGACCCAGCTCGCGGGTAAGTGAAAGGGCGACCAAGGTGCCGACCGCGTCGGCCGAGCCATAGCGAACAAGCGTCTCATAGCCTTGCAGACCGAGCACCATCCCGACAAAAAAGCCGGATACCGCAATGATGATGAGCGAAAGTACGCCCGCGAAATAGATTTCGCGAATGATCAGGCGGAAGCGAATGAAGCTAGTCGCGCTCGCGAGTAATACGAGCCACAGAAACCGGCTCGCAAAACCGAGGCGATCGATTTGATCGTTGACATAAGCACCGGTCGCCTGGATCAAATTACGCAGTGCTTCCATATCAGACTCGGTTCAACAGATCGCTGCGATAATCGCGCCGCGTCGGTTGGTGAAAAGGCACTGGACCGTCGATTTCCGCGTGCACGAATTGGCGAACAAAAGGCATATCCGAGTGCCGCACTTCATCCGGCGTACCGCTTGCAATCACGCGCCCCTCCGCAATGAAATATAAGTGATCGACGATCTGCAGCGACTCGTGTACGTCGTGCGTCACGATGATGGAAGTCGCGCCCAGCGCATCGTTCAATTCACGAATTAATTTCCCAGTGACGGCCAGAGAAATAGGGTCAAGTCCGGTGAACGGCTCGTCATACATAATGAGTTCCGGGTCGAGCGCTATCGTACGGGCAAGGGCGACACGTCGCGCCATACCGCCGGAAAGTTGTTGCGGACGCATATGTGCCGCACCACGCAAACCTACCGCTTGCAGTTTCATGAGCACCAAATCTCGAACGATTTCTTCCGGCAGTTGAGTGCGCTCCCGAATCGGGAAAGCAACGTTCTCAAAAGCGGTTAAATCGGTAAACAACGCACCGAACTGGAAAAGCATTCCCATTTTTCGCCGAAGCTCATACAGCTCTCGAGTACGCATGCCTTTTAGACTTTGACCAAAGACTTTGATACGACCGCGCGTCGGCCGGATGGCGCCGCCGATCATACGAAGGATGGTCGTCTTACCCGAGCCGCTCGCACCCATGATGGCTACCACCTTACCGCGCGGTATGCGCAAGGTGATACCGCTAAGGATGGGCCGCTCCCCGTAGGAGAAGCTCACGTCCTCAAGTTCGACCAAATATTCGGAAGTCACAGATTGCTCGGGGAAAAACGCCGCATTGTAAAGGATGGCGGAGCAGCGCTCCATAGGCCGACCGGCGGAGCCGGGCGTCGACTTACAAAAGCCAGTGTGCCGTATTACGCGCGGGGCGGGCGAAGCAAGCCTGGATGCGGCAAAGCCTGTGCGAACATTGCGTCTGCCTGCGGCAAGAAATCCAACCATAAAGGCCGCGATTGGGTACCAAATGAGCGAAAACACGACAAAACCTGCTCTACTGATCGTCGACGATGACCCGCTGATCGCCGACACCCTCGCCTATTCTTTGGGCGCGGACTTCGACGTCCGAACCAGCGATTCGCGCGCGCATGCCATTGCGCTGCTGCGACAGATGGAAGTGGAGCCGCAGCTCGCACTGGTAGATCTTGGCTTGCCGCCGACCCCTCACCGCCCGGATGAAGGATTTCAACTGATCGCAGATCTGCTGGCTCACTCGCCCGCAATAAAAATTCTTGTCTTATCCGGTCAGAACGATGCCGCCAATGCGAGACATGCCCGCGCGCTAGGCGCTGCGGAATTTGTGGCGAAGCCCTGCGATCCCGAACATCTCAAGCGCGTATTGCTGCATGCCCTGCAATTCCGCAATGCCGAACTATCGAGCGGCGACGCTGCGGAATCGGGAATGTTGATTGGCCGTAGTGCCGCGATGCAGAAATTACGCAGTCAGATCAGCCAATATGCGGACTCGCCTTTCCCTGCCTTGATCGAAGGGCAATCGGGTAGCGGCAAAGAAATGGTCGCCAACGCCTTACACCGATTATCCGAACGCAAAGACCGGCCTTGCTTGGCACTCAACTGCGCTGCCATCGCACCGACTCTCGTGGAACCAACGCTCTTTGGCTATGTAAAAGGCGCATTTACCGGCGCGCAGACCAACAAATCGGGCTATTTCGAAGATGCTGCCGATGGCACCCTCTTCCTCGACGAAATCGGAGAACTGCCGCTCGAATTACAGGCAAAGTTGCTTCGCGTGTTGGAAAACGGCGAGTACCAACGCGTCGGCGAAACGCAATCGCGCTTCAGTCGCGCGCGCGTCGTCGCCGCTACGAACCGCGATCTTCGACAAGAAATCAAAAAAGGCCGCTTCCGCGCCGATCTCTATCATCGGCTGTCCGTGTTCACCATTAGCGTGCCCCCGTTGCGCGACATGGATCATGACAAGGTGATGTTGCTGGATCACTTCAGCGATTTTTATGCGCGCCAAGCATCGCTTGCGCCCGTCCGGTTGGACGACAGCGCATTAAAACTGTGGCTTGCATATTCCTTCCCCGGCAATGTGCGCGAGCTGCGCAATATCGTCATTCGGCTTACGACCAAATATGCGGGACAGAAATTGTCTGCCGCCGAGCTGGAGCCGGAGTTGGATGTCGAAAACCTTGTGGTTTCCGATTCGACGGAGATGGGCTTGCCGACCGATCCCGAAGCGATTGTCGAGCAAGCGCAGCGTCATTTACAGCGCGAACGGGCGTTTAATCTGGACGATATGCTCAAAGCCTGGGAACAGGGTTACATCGAAGCCGCCATGAAACTGACCCGCGGTAACGTGAGTCAGGCGGCGAAGCTGTTAGGCATCAACCGCACCACCCTCTATAGCCGGATGGAGTCTCTGCAAAAAGACTAGCGCTAGCCGTCTGCGTGGAAAGTCCGCTTAAGAGCGCGTAGCAAAGATCCTTTGCACGCACCGGATGGCGGCCGTCGCACCCGCCTGCGAGAGCGCTTTTACTCGGCGATGGTCTGTTACTCTTAGCGTATGTATCTGGCTCATTTCGGTCTTAAAGAAGCCCCTTTCCGCATCACGCCGCATACGGAGTTTTTCTTTGCCGGTGCAAAGCGTGGTGCCACGCTCGAAGCGCTGATCTACGCAATCACGCACGACGAAGGCATCGTCAAAGTCACCGGTGAAGTCGGCAGTGGCAAGACCATGCTTTGCCGCGTGCTGATCGAGCGCATGCCCGAAAAAGTAAAGGTCATCTATCTGGCCAACCCTTCGCTTTCGCGCGACGAGATTCTTCACGTACTTGCGGCTGACCTGGGCGTTGAAGCGCCAAGCGACCGCACGACGATTTTGCTCCGCGCCTTGCAGGAACGTTTGATCGCGCTTTATGCAGAAGACCATCGCGTCGTCGTGTTGATCGACGAGGCACATGCGATGCCGCTTGAGACTTTAGAAGAAATTCGTTTGTTGTCGAACCTGGAATCCAACCGCCATAAGCTACTGCAAATCGTGCTTTTCGGTCAGCCGGAGCTCGATGACCGCTTGGCGCAAAGCAATATGCGGCAGCTTCGCGAACGGATCACACATAGCTTCGTCCTTGAACCGCTGGTGCACGCCGATATTGAGCAGTACGTCAATTTCCGTATGCGCGCTGCGGCCTATCGCGGGGCGAATGTCTTTGACCAGCCGGCGCTTAAGCTACTGGCCCGCGCTTCCGAAGGACTGACGCGTCGTATTAATATTCTTGCCGACAAAGCGTTGCTTTCCGCCTTCGCCGCCGGCGCCCACTCGGTCGACACCAAACATATGCGCGCCGCGATCAAAGATGCGGGCTACCGGAAGGAGAAGCGCGTGTGGCGTCCTTGGGCGATCGCGGCAACCGCGCTTTGCGTTGGGTTGGCCATTGGCTTGGCGGTTCAACATCGGCCGCCGGCTGCTGCCCAATCGGAAAAGCCGATACCCGAATCGGCTCCTCGACCGGCGGAAGTCACGAACGCGGCCGCCGCCGAGACCTATCAAGGACTCACGCCACGAGCGGGACCGCTGTCACGAGACCGTTTCATTGCCACACAAGCCTGGTTAAGCTCCGCGCCGGACAATCAATACACCGTCCAATTGATTACGGTGACCGACTCGCCGGAATTAGAAGATTTCTTAGCAAAAGCCGCTCAAAACAGGAGCTTGGAAGCGTTCCATGTCTATAGCGGCAGATATCGCGGCGAGCTCCAGTACTCCGTCGCCTATGGACTCTATGCCACCCCTGAGGAAAGCAACGCTGCAATCATGAGCCTACCCCCAGCGCTTCAGGCAAGGGGTCCGTACTCCCGGAGCATTGCCGCGATTCGCCGCCAGAACACAAACTAAAAGTCTCAAAAAACGGCCCTCTGGCGGTATTAGCTCACACAGCGCATTCAGTCGACAAAACAAATCCTTAGAGCGAGTTGTTATACTTTCTCGCAAATCGGCATTTTGCCGATCGAGCGTCAAGAAAAGACCGGCGGGATTGTCTTCAAGGTCGATTAGCTCGTCGCGGCGCAAGCAATGAAGCTTGCGGGAGTTCGGGGACACATGCGCAAATCTCTGCTTATCTTGGCTTCTTCTGCCGCTCTTCTGGCAGGCTGTTTTCAACCCATGAAACAGTCAGAAGGGCATTTGCGAGATCTACCTCCCGCAACGGCAGCAATCAGTAGCATCCCTGCGCCCGTACAAGCGACAACCGTCGTCCCCCCGCCCAAGCCCGCGGCGAAAACAGAAACCTATAGCGTCATAGTCGATCGCGTTCCCGCGCAGCAGCTGTTGTTCGCCCTGGCGCGCGATGCCAAGCTGAACATCGACGTACATCCGGGCATCACCGGCACCGTCACGCTCAATGCGATTGATCAAACGCTGCCGCAAATTCTCAATCGCATCTCAAAGCAAGTGGATATGCGCTACGAATTCGACGGGCCCAACCTCGTGGTAATGCCCGATTCGCCGTTCTTGCGCACCTACAAGATCGACTACGTGAACATGAACCGGGTGACGGAGGGAAACGTCAGCGTATCCGGCAACATTCTCGGGACAACGGTAGGCAGTTCCGCTTCTGGCAATTCCAGTAGCACGAGCGTTTCGACGACGGACTCGAACGCCTCTTCCGTATCCGTAAAAAACAGTGCTGCAAACCGGTTCTGGCAAACCTTGGAAGCGAATATCCAGGCGTTGCTGCGGGAAACCGACAAAATCATCGCAAATCCGCCTCAGGTTGTCGCACCAACGCCGACGACCATCGCGACTCAAGGCCAGGTCACCGTAGCGGCTAACGCTCCAACCATAACGTATCGAGAAGCTGCGTCGGTCATCATCCATCCGGAGACCGGCATTGTCACCGTTCGCGCCACTTCCCGACAACACGAAAAGATTCAGGAGTTCTTGGATAACGTCTCAGTCAGTTCAAAACGGCAGGTGCTAATCGAAGCGACCATCGTCGAAGTACAGTTGAGCAGAAACTATCAGCAAGGTATCGATTGGAACTACGTCGGACGCACGTCAGGCGGCTTAAGCTTTAGCCAAACGACGCCTGCGTTCGAGGCTCCCAGCACGTCTTTGGGTACGGCTTTTAATCTTGCTTACACTGCGAGCGCACTTACCGCCTCGATCAAGCTGTTGGAAAACTTTGGCAATGTGCGGGTTTTGTCGAGTCCGCGCATATCCGTCGTAAACAATCAGACTGCGCTGCTCAAAGTAGTCGACAACATTGTCTACTTCAACGTCACCGCGACAACCAACACGAACGAGAGCAGTTCCGTTACGAACTTCACGACAACGGCAAATACCGTTCCGGTGGGATTCATCATGAATGTCACGCCGCAGATATCGCAAGACGATCAGGTGCTGCTGAATATCAAGCCGACCATTTCGCGCGTGATCCGCTTCATTCCCGATCCGAATCCGGTATTGAAGAATCCTTGCGGTCCGGAATTTCCCTGTCCTAACCAAGCAATCTCCAACGACTTCCCGCAAATTCAGACCCGCGAAATGGAATCACTCTTGCGAGTGCGTAATGGCGATATTGCGGTCATGGGTGGGTTAATCCAAGACCAGGTGTCGAGCACAGAAGATTCCCTGCCCGGCGTTAACCGCGTCCCCATCTTGAAAGAACTATTCGCCAGCAAGGATCAATCGAGCAACAAAACCGAACTTGTCATTTTTTTACGGCCTGTAGTCATCAAAGATCCGGGCTTGAACGGCGACTATCGCGATTACCGGGCTTTTCTGCCGCCCGAAAACTTCCTTAGCCAAGAATCGCCCCCGAAACCTGCGCCCTTAGGGCAGAGCGTCCAACAATGAGCTTGTTGCTCGATGCCTTGAAGCGGGCCGAGCAGGCTAAAGAGGGATCGGGCGACAAAAACCCGGAGGCACCCTCGCTCGAGGCCTTGGATTTCGAGCCGATGAGCACGCCGCAACAAATCGAGCCGCCGCAACTCATCACACGCGATCGGCTGCCCGATATCAGCCAGTCACTGGAGATTCTCGCCGACGATTTGTCGCCCCCGCCTTTGCTACGGCGCCCGAAAGAACAACGGCTGAATGGATTGAGCCTGAAAACGCCGTCCGCCACTGAAAGCGCAGATGCGGAAGCTCAGGCAGCAGTGCGCCGGGTATTTCAAGTCAAGGAAAACACGTCGAACCCCAAGCGTCCTTTCTACATCATCGTCGGCGCGCTGGTTTTCGCCGCAATCGC
>DATEOW010000020.1:0-4972 GCA_035273665.1 Burkholderiales bacterium
TCGGTCGGACTGGTGAACGGTTTGATGACCACCATCCATGCTTATACGAACGATCAGGTTCTCACGGACGTGTATCACGAAGACCTCCGTCGTGCTCGGTCTGCAACCATGTCGATGATTCCGACCAAGACTGGCGCTGCCGCTGCCGTAGGCTTGGTTTTGCCGCACTTGAACGGCAAGCTGGACGGCTTTGCCATGCGCGTACCGACGATCAACGTCTCGGTCGTCGATCTCAGCTTCATCGCAAAACGTGCCACGAGCGTGGATGAAATCAACGCAGCGGTGCTCAAGGCTTCGCAAGGCGTCATGAAAGGCGTATTGGAGTTCACCAAGGAACCGCTTGTTTCCATCGACTTCAATCACAACCCGGCTTCGTCGATTTTTGATGCCAGCTTGACGAAGGTTTCGGAAGGCAGCTTGGTGAAAGTATGTGCCTGGTATGACAACGAGTGGGGCTTTAGCAACCGCATGCTCGATACCACTGTTGCCTTAATGGCGGCGAAATAGTTCGCTCACGATGAGAGCTCCACTCCCTGCGGCGGAAGCTAACTTGCACAAACTGCAAGTTCCGGCGCAAAGCGCCGGCCCAATTCGCAGTGAGCGGGGTTCTTCGATTCTTCGAACGCACGAATGACTATCCTCAAACTCACCGATCTCGATTTGCACAACAAGCGCGTGTTTATTCGGGCGGATCTAAATGTGCCGCAAGATGACGCGGGGAATATCACGGACGACACGCGCATCCGGGCTTCACTCCCGGCGATTCAGCATGCGATGAAGTCGAACGCCCGGGTCATGGTGACGTCTCATCTGGGCCGACCGGTTGAAGGCGAATTCAAGGCGCTGGATTCGCTCGCGCCGATCGCAGCGCGTATGTCCCAGCTCCTCGGGCAGCCGGTTCCTCTTCTTGATGCCTGGATCGAGAAAGACGAGATCGCGCCGGCGCCGGGACAGGTTGTGCTCTTGGAAAACTGTCGCGTCAACAAAGGCGAAAAGAAAAACGACGAGACGCTGTCCCGCAAGATGGCGTCGTTTTGCGATATCTATGCAAACGACGCATTCGGTACCGCACATCGTGCCGAAGCGACTACCCATGGCATCGCGAAGTTCGCGCCGATCGCGTGTGCCGGCCCGTTGATGGCGGCCGAAGTCGAGGCGTTGAGCAAGGCACTGAAAAGCCCGGCGCGGCCCTTGGTTGCGATCGTTGCCGGTTCAAAGGTATCAACCAAACTCACCATTCTTGCTGCGCTCGCGGATAAAGTGGATCAGCTGATTGTCGGCGGTGGCATCGCCAACACTTTCATCCTCGCCGCCGGCGGCAAGATTGGCAAATCACTCGCCGAAGCGGAGTTAAGCGGCGAGGCGGAGAAAATTAGAACGGCGTTGGCGGCCAAAGGCGGCGCAGTTCCGATTCCCAGCGACGTCGTGTGTGCCAAGGAGTTTTCAGCGAACGCGAAGGCCACGCTGAAAAGGGTGGCGCAGGTCGAGTCCGACGACATGATTCTCGATATCGGACCGGAGACCTCGCGCAGCTTGGCAAAGATTCTTGCCGAGGCCGGGACAATCGTATGGAACGGCCCTGTGGGCGTTTTTGAATTCGATCAGTTTTCCGCCGGCACCAAGGCGGTGGCAGAGGCAATCGCACAAAGCAAGGCGTTCTCGATTGCTGGAGGCGGGGATACGCTCGCCGCGATTGCCAAGTTCGGTGTGACCGAAAAAATTTCCTATATCTCAACCGGCGGTGGTGCCTTTCTCGAGTTTCTTGAAGGGAAGAAACTGCCGGCTATCGACATCCTCGAACAGCGTGCGGCCGGATAGGCCGCGACAAGATTCGCCGAATTCAGAACTCATAAGAAAATCAGGAGACCGCATGCTCTCTCATCAAAACCGTTTTCAAAGCGGCGCCGATCATCAGCGCTGTACCAAGATTGTGGCCACGTTGGGTCCAGCGTCGAGCGATCTCGAAACGCTGGAAAAATTGGTCCGCGCCGGAGTCGATGTCGTAAGAATGAATTTTTCCCACGGCACGGCCGAAGATCACAGAAAGCGCGCCGAGAACGTGCGGGAAGCCTGTCGCCGGGCAGGCCGTACGGTCGGCATCATGGCCGATTTGCAGGGTCCGAAAATTCGGGTGGGCAAGTTCAAGGATGGCCGTGTGAGCTTAGCCGTCGGCAGCCAATTCATCTTGGACGCCAATTGTGAGATGGGCGATGAACAGCGCGCCGGTCTGGACTACAAGGAACTTCCGAACGATGTACAGCCGGGCGATATTCTTTTACTCGACGACGGGAAGATCGTTTTCGAAGTGGTCAAGGTCTCCGGCGCGGAAATACACAACATCGTCAAGCAAGGCGGCGTGCTATCGAACAACAAAGGCATCAATCGCGTGGGTGGCGGCCTCACGGCACCGACCTTGACCCCTAAGGATATGGAAGATATCCGCATTGCGGCGCAGATTCAGGCGGACTATCTCGCCGTCTCGTTCCCCAAAACCGGGAAAGATATGGCGATGGCGCGCGACCTTTTGCGCCAAGCCGGGGGCGATGCACTTCTCATCGCGAAGATCGAAAGGGTCGAAGCGGTTCAGATGGATGCCTACGAGGACATTCTGGCCGGCAGCGACGGCATCATGGTTGCGCGCGGCGACCTGGCGGTCGAGGTCGGCGACGCAGCGGTCCCTGCCTTGCAAAAACGCATGATTCAGATTGCACGGGAGAGAAACAAGTTAACCATCACCGCAACGCAGATGATGGAGTCCATGATCAACACACCGGTGCCGACGCGCGCCGAAGTATCGGATGTGGCCAACGCGGTTTTGGACGGAACCGATGCGGTGATGACTTCAGCGGAAACCGCCGCCGGCAAATACCCGGTCGAGACTATTCTGGCGATGGCGCGCATTTGCGTCGAAGTGGAAAAATCCTCTCCGGACACGCTGGACCGCGCTTTTCTTGACCGCGTATTCACACGGGTCGATCAGTCCATCGCCATGGCCGCATTGTTCACTGCGTTTCACTTGAAGGTGAAATGCATCGCGGCGCTGACGCAGTCAGGTTCCACTGCGCTGTGGATGTCGCGGCTCAATTTGGGTGTGCCGATTTATGCACTGACATCGGAGACGTCCACGCGCTATCGCACGAGTCTTTTTCGCGGCGTCTTTCCGCTGACGACGGCTTATCACGGGCATGACCGCGATGCGCTGTTGGACGAGGCGGAGCAGGTGCTCGTGCAGAACGGCGCGGCGAAGGAGGGCGATCTCATCGTGATTTCCTTCGGCGAACCCATCGGCAGCTCGGGCGGCACAAACACGATGAAAATCCTCAGAGTCGGGGAACATCGCAAACCCTGAGGCGACTGCAAACAAGCGTAAAAAAGGCCCGCATCGCGGGCCTTTTTCTATTGGTCGTTCAGTGCCGGAATTTAACGATCAATAACACCACCAGTGCAACCGTCAACGCGACCAGATAAATATCCAACCAAGACATCGTTACGCTCCTCCCCGAGCTGCGGCGCTTTGACGCGCCGTTTCGGCATCTACTTTAGCCCATCCTAAGCGCATCGTGTTGAAGCCGCTTGCGCGCGCGGTCGTTTATGCGGTAGAACACATCACAAATAATAAGATCCAATCGCTTCAACCTGACGGAGGGACGACCGTGGCAGGATTCGCGAAGAAGCGTAATGCGTTGGGACACATCGCACTCTCCTTGCTGTTGAGCTTGGTTTGTGTGAAGGCGGATGCGCAATGGAAAGCCGACCGGCCTATACGCATCATCGTGCCTTGGTCAGTGGGCGGTTCGACCGACGGTATGGTCCGCGTCACGGCCATGGAAATGGAAAAAGCACTCGGCCACCCCGTTGTCGTCGTCAATCAGCCGGGTGCTTCCGGTTCCATCGGTACACAGAACGTCGTCGATGCGCCGCGCGACGGCTATACCTTCGGCGCCGGTGCGGCAAAAGATCTGGGCAGTTACAAGTTGCTGGGCATGGTGGATACGACAGTCCAAAACTGGCATCTCTATCTTACGGTGGCGCACGTGTCGGTCATCAGCGTCAATGCGACGCTTCCCTACCGAACCTTGGAAGAATTGCTCGCGGCCATGCGCGCTCGACCTGGTGAAATCCGCGTCGCCACTGCAGGCATCAATTCCAGCGGTCATTCGGCCATGCAGGCAATCTCGCGTGCCGCGAAAGTCGAAATGCGCCAGTTGATCTACGACGGCGGCCGACCGGCAGCCATCGCCGCTGTTGCGGGTGAGGCCGATGTCACCACTCAGCTCGTAGCAGAACAGGCTGTTTATATCCGCGCCGGCCGTCTGCGTCCGCTCGCTGTAATAAGCGAGCATCCGCTTCATCTGGATGGTTACGGCCGCATCGAAAGCGCGGCCCGAGCCATTCCTGGATTTACCGATCCGCCAAACTATTTCGGTATTTTTGTACCGAAGGGCATTCCGTCTGAAATGTTGCGCAAACTCGATCAAATCTGGGCCGACAAAATCGCGTCCTCCGCCGATTTGCAGGCATACGCACGCACCCACGGGGCCCGATTTGCGCCTTCCTTTGGCGACGCAGCGCAGCGGAATGTCTTGCCGGCGATCCAGGCTTATGCCTGGGCACAGCATGCCGCGGGCCGCACCAAGATGTCACCGGCGACGCTCGGTATTCCGCAGCCTTAATTCTTAGCCATCGAGGGCTGCGCGCAAGCCTGCGCTCGGGTAAAATCGCGCTCTTTTCCGGTAGCCTCTCCCCCCGTCTTTCCAGCATTCAGCAAGGAGTTTCCCATGAGCAAAAGTCTCGCAGCCGTGGCTAAAGCCATGGTCGCCGGCGGTAAAGGCATTCTCGCAGCCGATGAGTCGACCGGCACCATCGACAAACGTTTCAAAACGATCAACGTAGAAAATATCGAATCGAATCGCCGCGCGTATCGCGACATGTTGTTCACTGCCAAGAATTTAGGCGACTACATCAGCGGCGT
>DATEOW010000021.1:0-2427 GCA_035273665.1 Burkholderiales bacterium
GTGAATGGCAGTTTTATTCGACTTCGATATGTACCAGTTTCAAACGTCCGGAAGCGCCGCTCTTAATCGACACAGCGGATTTCGGGCAATCGAATTTCTTGGCGATGATTTTAATCAGTTCTTCGTTGGCCTTGCCGTCAATAGGCGGGGACTTCAAGCTGGCGAGCCAGGTGCCGTCTTCAGATTGCGTCAATGCGCTGACACGCGCATTCGGTTTCACCTTGACTTGAATCACCATCGCGACGCCGTTTCAGGCCGCATCGATGCGTCCGAGAAATTTCGAATCCGCACCGGGAGGCCCCGCATGCACAGGCAAAGACCTTGACGCCACCTTAATGCATGAAACTAATTTCCCAATTCTCATAGCACCCCTGGGTTGAGCCGCCAAATGGTGAAGCATAACGCAGAGGCAAAACTGACCCACGCCAAGTACGGCAAGAGCAAGATCGCCGCAAATGGGCTGATGCGAGAAAACGCGACGGCCGTGGCAACGATCAACGCCCACAGAAGCAGCACTTCAGCGAACGCAAGACCGCCCTGATGCCAGGCAAAGAACAACCAACTCCAGAGCGCATTGAGTGCCAGTTGGATGACGAACAGCAAAAGGGCCGGCCGTGCGCCGCTAAAACCGCGGGCGCGCCAAACCAACCAAGCCGAAACGCCCATCATCAGGTACAACGCCGACCACACCGGGCCAAATAGCCAAGCCGGCGGTGCCCAGGCAGGCCGATTCAAAGTCTCATAAAAACTACCGGCATTCACCGAAGCAATGGCACCGACCGCCGCTGCGGCGAAGGCGAGCAGGAGCCACCCGAGCAGCCCGATAATCTGCTGCGACAGCGAACGCGGGGGCTCAATCACAAGCGGTGTAGCGGTTCAATAAACTGCTCATTAGCGGTTCCATCCCCAAGGTTTCCAATCCCGCACGGCCATCGTAAAGGTTGCTTGCTGGTCTTGACGCGCGTTCGGCGCGCGAAACCTAATTTCGGCCGATCCTTCTACTTCCACTTCGAAGATGATTTCCACTCTTGCCATCACGTGCTCGGTGTCGTGCGCCAATACGAAGCTCGGCGTGTCGACGATCAAATAATTATCGTATTGAACGAGTTCCATATCCCAACCGAGATTGTTCTCCCGATTGAAAATCACGTAACGGTCACCCCCCGTGGAGAGAATGCTCGGCGGCACCCCCACAGCCGGCGCCTGCGACACTTCGCAACGAAGATACAGTCTGCATTTTGCCCAATGATCTTCTAAGCTGAAAATAAAATTGAGGGAAGTAAAGGCGCTCATCGTTCCCAAGATTGAAACGATAGGCGAATGCGACCACCGTGGCGGTGTTTCTCGCGACATGAGCCGGAGCGCCTGCGTAGGGATCATGAAAAACGATTCCATGCCGACCGGGAACACGACGCGGTCACCGCCGAGGTCGGCAGCCTCCCCTTTGATAAACGCGATGGGGCCCTGGTTCTCCAGGTCGATGCCGTGACCGCCGAAGACACGCGTTTGAACCCAACTAAACTTTGCGCCTTGTATATCCGGCGGTGGCGGCAACTTCCAATCCCGAAGGTACCCCGCTTTTTCCCGGCCGGGAGATACCCGTACTGCATTACGCGCACCCGCTGCGGCCTTCTGCAAGGAAGGGATGAAATGGGCCGCTTCCGGATGAGAACGCCTGAACACATTTAAGAACTCGGTATTGACCGCCTGGAATTTTTCATCCGGGCGTGCGAGCTCCTGTCGGGTTCTAATTAAGGCGCGTGTGAGCGATTCGGGCGGACCACCCAGCATCGCCTTTTCCGCCGCGGTGAGTTGTTCAAATAGGTTGCTGCGCTTGACTTCCATGGTTCGCCCCCTGTCGGCTGACGCGGTGATACGGCTAAGCTCCCCATGAAAACAACAACTCGTTTGTTCTTCCGCCGGTCTTGCGATGACCGCCAAGGCGACAACAGATCACCGGGCCGAGAAGAACTCTGTTTGAAGGAATAATAGGCGCTCGCGGTGCAAGTGGGTTGCCCACATGTGCACTTCGTTCGCGCGGTCTACCTTAGGCGATCAATCGTCAAGAAAGCCGCCTTTGTAGAAGCTCCAAGCGGTGCCGTCATGCAGATAAAAGAATCCATCGGCGCAATCGTCCTTGCCCGGAAAGAAATCTCTGTAGGCTTTCGGAATGAGCTTGGATAACTCGGCATCCGATAGCTCCTCAAATTCATCCGGTGTGATGGCCTGCCCGACGCGCAGGCGCCTCGGTTCCATTATCAGATCACCTCGCCGGATGTCGGCTGAAGGGTTGCGGTACGGGTGAGCTCCACACCATCGACAACCATCTTCCAAGTTTCTCCGTCTTGATAAGGCGGCTTCGATACGACGAAGGTGGTGCTCATCGGACCAATGCCCACCTCGAAGTTATCGCCGTCGAATCCCTGC
>DATEOW010000022.1:0-32378 GCA_035273665.1 Burkholderiales bacterium
CCGCTCATGGTGTGATACGCGAGCAGCCTTAAAAAAGGGCGTCCGAGTGGCGCCTTTTTCTTTGTGTGACAGATATTTACGAAGGGTTGTCGAAAAAACTGACAACATCACAGCCTTCGTTTTTGCCCAAATATATACTCCTGTAATAACAGTTGGATAACGAATCTGGTATATGCCTTGCTCAAGGCGCTGTGCTGTTATAACTATTTGGGGAGAACAACATGCGTAAGTTTCTAGCCAGCCTCGCCTTGATCGGCGGATTGGCATTTCAGGCGAATGCGAATGCCGCCGGCATTCTTTATTGGGCCGACTTTGATTTGGGCACCAATAGCATGGCTGCCGCGCTCAGCGCGGGCGGCTATACGTTTACCACTGCCACGGGCCAGGCCGACTTCGTTACACAAGTGGGTGCAGGGGGCTGGGATGCGGTGGTGTTCATGAATCAAAGTAGCTCGAATGACGCCGCTCAGGGCGCAATCAGCACTTGGGTAGGCGGCGGTGGCAAAGCCATTTATGCCGATTGGACAAGAGATGATGCGATCGCCGCATTTTTCAATGCAGCGTTTACCGGCAACGTCAACAACACGCAAGTGACGGTGGACGGAGGGCTTACGAACCCTGTCGTTCTCGCCAATCCGGGCTGGGGTGTTTTTAGCACGGGTCTCAGCGTTCTGGCCGGCGGCGTCAGTGGCGGCACATTCGGTAATGGCGATGTCGCAATCGTGATTGGTAACGATGGCAATTCCATTATCAACGGCTTCTTGGCCGATAGCTTTGCAGATAGTGCAGAAGGCACGCAGCTGTATTTGGATCAGCTCTCCGCCTTGCTCGACGCACAAGCGGTACCTGAGCCCGGCTCCTTGCTCCTCGTGGGCTTGGCACTGCTCGCTTTTGCAGGCAGTCGTCGCAAAGCTTAAGTCTTAGCTCGTTTCAAAAAGGCGGCCGAGAGGCCGCTTTTTTTTGCCAAAGCACTAACCGCGGCTATCAGTACCTGGGTCCACGATGATGCTCGTGCTGAGCGCATGCTCGCGCGCATGCACGCACGGCGGAACGAAGGGCAGGCCGTACCCGTTTCCTGACACCCCAACAAATGTCATCCGGCGGTGGCTGGCCCTCGCTCCTAACAAGGAGCAATCCTCTCCTAAAGATGAAGGCGCATAGCTGCGATAGCCTGTACCGGCAGTACGCACCGCCAACCGGGCCGCACAGAGGCTCTACAGGGCCAAAGCGTATTGCGCCGACGAATTCCGCGTCAGCGAAGCCGTATACCTGACATCAATCAAGGGATGGCTGGTGCTTGCAGCGCATTGTTTGAACTCCCCAAAGAGGAGACGATCAGTTGATGTGTGCGTTCGCCTCTATACTTGTTGCCTCGAATCAGCACACAAAAATTAAGCAATAAAAAAGGCGGCCTCAGCCGCCTTTTTTATTACTCGGTTTCTTAGTCTCTGAAGGCCAGATCGCGGCTCAAAATGGTCATGCCGACATAGCGGCTACCGTTATGGTTGCTGGGGGTGAAGTTGACCGCGTAACCGCCCACATCGAAGTTGCCGAGATTATCGAGCGATTTGAGAACACTGTCGCGCGTCACAGCCGCGCCGGCGCGTTTGATGCCTTCCACCAACACCTTCGCGGCAATGAAGCTTTCCAGCGAGGTATAGGAATAGGTTTGTTTGCCGGTGAGTTTGCCCATGGCCTGCTGATATTCTTTCACGATGCCGATCGAACTGCGGTTCACCGGGGGCACAACTTGGGACATGGCGACACCGATACCCTGCTCGCCGAGGGCAACGGCTAACGCGGTCGATCCAGCGAAGGAGATGCTGACGAATTGCGCAACGCTGTCTCCTTGGCGCGTGAGTTTGATGAAATCGGAGGTTGTCTTGTAAGCCGTGGTGGTAATAACCAACTCCGGATTCGCGCGCGATACGGCCGCCACCTCTTTGGTGAAGTCCGTTTGCGGTCGTTTAACGGCTGCGACGGCCACCGGTTCCAACTGATGCGACTTCAGCGCGTTGGAAACGGCAGCAAAATTTTCCTTGCCGACCGCATCGTCGTAATGGAGGACAGCGAAGCGCTTCACGCCGATGCTGGTGTAGTGCTCAACGATTGCCGCTAATTCATCGCTATAGCTTGCGCGGTGATTGAACACATACCGGTTGAATTGGCGCATCGGCTCAGCGCCGGTGAAGGGGGCAAAGAACGTCATCTTCGCGCGCTCGACCAAAGGCAGCGCAGGCATGCTGAGCGTCGCGCTGGCATATCCGAAAAGAGCCACGGCATTGTGTTGATCGATGAGCGCGCGCGTGTTCGCTTCGGACTTTTTCACATCGTTCGCGTCATCCAACGTGATCAGTTCGATCTTACGGCCATTGATACCGCCGGCTTCGTTGACCTTTTTGAAATAGGCCAGCGCGCCGTCGCGGATGTCTTCGCCGAGTTCCTTGTTGCCACCGGAGAGTGGCGTGGATTGGCCAATGACGATCGACTGCGCGTGCACAAGCGCGGGCGCCAACGAAAGGGTGGCAACGCTCAATGCGATGCCTAGGGCGATGAATTTACGCAGCATACCTGCCTCCTCTTGCTTCAAGCGGATGCGGCACCGCTCCCACGGTACCGCACGTTAACTCGGCGAATGATGGGCGGCGGGGGCGAATACTCCTATGACATATGCCCGGGGGCTTCGGCCGTTTGTGTGAAGTTTTGTGAACCCTTACGCGGAATACGCCACTGGCTCTTCAGTTTTTATTCGCTGAACAGCTCGCGCATCCGGTCCATCCATGATTTCGCTCGAGGATTATGCCGCTCACCATTCTTTTGCGTAATGGTCTCGAACTCCCGTAACAGGTCTTTTTGCCGGTCTGTGAGGTTAACGGGCGTTTCGATGACGACGTGGCAGTACAAATCGCCATGCGTGCTGGAGCGAACTCCCTTGATTCCTTTCCCGCGTAACCGGAACGTCTTGCCGCTCTGCGTCTCAGGCGGAACTTTGATGTTGGCGCTGCCACCGAGTGTCGGTATGCTGATTTCGCCCCCGAGGGCGGCCGTAGCAAAGCTGATGGGCATTTCACAGTGCAGGTCGTCGTGGTCTCGCTGGAATACGGCATGTGCCTTCAAGTGGATTTGCACATACAGGTCGCCGGGTGGGCCACCGTTCATACCGGGCTCCCCCTCCGCAGCGAGCCGGATACGGTCTCCTTCGTCCACGCCCGCGGGGATTTTGACCGCTAAGGTCTTATGCGTTTTTACGCGCCCCGCACCGGCGCATGCCGTGCAGGGATCGGGGATGATCTTGCCCGTGCCATGACAACGTGGGCAGGTCTGCTGGATCGAAAAGAACCCCTGCTGCATCCGCACTTGCCCATGGCCCTCGCAGGTCGGGCAGGTTTTAGGTTGAGTGCCAGGCTTAGCGCCGCTACCTTTACAGCTGCCGCACTCTTCGCTCGTCGGAATGCGAATCTTCGTTTCCGTCCCATGAGCGGCTTGTTCGAGCGTGATCTCCAAGTTGTAGCGCAGATCCGCGCCACGGTAGACCGAGGAGCGTCCGCCACCTCGCTGGCCTCCGAAGATATCGCCGAAGATGTCGCCAAAGGTGTCTGCGAAGTTGCCGAAGCCCGGGCCGCCGGCCCCTTGGCTCGAATCGACACCGGCATGACCGTAACGATCATAAGCGGCGCGCTTATTCGAATCGCTGAGGATTTCGTAGGCTTCCTTCGCTTCCTTGAAGTGGTCCTCCGCCTTCGCATTGTCCGGATTGCGATCCGGATGGTATTTCATGGCGAGCTTGCGATAAGCCTTCTTCAGCTCGTCCTCGTTCGCATCCCGGTTCACACCGAGCACTTCGTAATAATCCCGTTTAGCCACTGCTTCCCCTAGTAGACGCAAACAGAGCGCAACGGTCGGCCATTGCGCTCTGTATTAACCACACGACATGTGCTTCGTCTATTTTTTGTCGTTTACCTCGGTGAATTCGGCATCCACCACGTTATCGTCATTCGCTTTGCCGCCCCCTGTCGCGCCTTGCTCGGGCGCGGCCCCGGCACCGGCTTGCGCAGCTCCCGCCGCCGCCTGTGCTTCGGCATACACTTTCTCGCCGAGTTTTTGCGAGACCTGCGCAAGCGTTTCAGACTTGCTTTCGATCGCCGCTTTATCGTCGCCCTTCAAGGCCTCTTCCAGCTCTTTGGCGGCCGCTTCGATTTTCGACTTTTCATCCGACTCGATCTTGTCGCCATACTCGGTCAGCGATTTTTTGACCGAGTGCAACAGCGCGTCAGCCTGGTTGCGGGCGGTGACCAGTTCGAGGGTCTTCTTGTCGTCAGCGGCATGCGCTTCAGCATCCTTCACCATGCGCTGGATTTCTTCTTCGGTCAGCCCAGTGCTCGCCTTGATGGTGATCTTGTTCTCTTTGCCGGTCGCCTTGTCCTTCGCTGATACGTGCAGGATACCGTTGGCATCGATGTCGAAAGCGACTTCGATCTGCGGCATGCCGCGCGGCGATGGCGGGATGCCTTCAAGGTTGAACTGCCCGAGGCTCTTGTTGCCTGCCGCCAAATCCCGCTCACCTTGCAAGACGTGAATAGTCACTGCGGCCTGGTTGTCGTCGGCCGTAGAGAATACTTGTTGCGCCTTGGTCGGGATGGTCGTATTTTTTTGAATGAGCTTGGTCATCACGCCACCGAGCGTTTCGATGCCGAGGGAGAGAGGCGTCACATCGAGCAGTAGCACGTCCTTTACTTCGCCCTGCAACACGCCGCCTTGGATCGCGGCACCGATCGCAACCGCCTCGTCCGGATTCACGTCCTTGCGCGGTTCACGGCCGAAGAATTCCTTCACTTTTTCCTGCACTTTGGGCATGCGCGTTTGCCCCCCAACAAGGATCACATCCGCAATATCGGATAGCTTGACGTTCGCATCCTTGATGGCGATTTCGCACGGCTTGATCGTGCGATTGACCAATTCCTCGACGAGGCTTTCGAATTTTGCACGCGTGACTTTAATCGCCAAGTGCTTGGGTCCGCTGGCATCTGCGGTGATGTAAGGCAGATTGATCTCGGTCTGCTGGGAAGAGGAGAGCTCGATCTTGGCTTTTTCCGCCGCTTCTTTCAGGCGTTGCAGTGCGAGCACATCCTTGCGCAGATCGATGCCTTGTTCGCGTTTGAACTCGTCACACAGATAATCGATCAGTCGTTGATCGAAGTCTTCGCCGCCGAGGAAGGTATCGCCGTTGGTCGACAAGACCTCGAATTGGTGTTCCCCATCCACTTCCGCGATTTCAATGATCGAGATATCGAAAGTGCCGCCGCCCAAGTCATAAACCGCAATCTTGCGGTCGCCTTCCTTCTTGTCGAGTCCAAAGGAAATGGCCGCGGCGGTCGGTTCGTTGATAATGCGTTTGACATCCAGACCGGCGATGCGGCCGGCGTCTTTGGTTGCCTGACGCTGAGAGTCGTTGAAGTAAGCGGGAACGGTGATGACCGCTTCGGTCACTTCTTCGCCGAGATAGTCCTCAGCCGTCTTTTTCATTTTGCGCAGAATTTGCGCAGAGACTTCCTGCGGGGCGATTTTTTTACCGCGCACGCTGACCCACGCGTCGCCGTTGTCGGCTTTACTGATCTCATAGGGCATGAGATCGATGTCCTTCTGTACTTCTTTCTCCTCGAACTTGCGGCCGATGAGGCGCTTGATGGCGTAAAGCGTGTTCTTCGGGTTCGTCACGGCCTGGCGTTTCGCTGGCGCCCCGACGAGCACTTCCCCATCCTCCATATACGCAACGATAGACGGCGTCGTCCGCGCGCCTTCGGCGTTTTCAATCACTTTGGGCTTGCCGCCTTCCATGATGGCCACGCAGGAGTTAGTGGTGCCCAAATCGATGCCGATAATTTTTCCCATGGCGGTAGTCCTATTTCAAAAATTTAAGTTGTTAAGAATGTGGGGTCTTCAGGCCGCGCTTCAAGCGTCCGGTGCCTTTGCGACGGTAACCAGCGCAGGGCGAATCACTCGATCGCTGAGCATGTAGCCCTTTTGCAATACGTTAATGACGGTGTTGGGTTCCTGCTCCGAAGGCAGCACGCTGATCGCCTGATGCCGGTGCGGATCGAACTTCTCTCCCGCCGGATCGATAGCCTTGAGATTCTGGCGCTCGAAGACCTGTTCAAGCTGCTTCAGGGTCAATTCGACGCCGTTGCGCAACGCTTCAACCGAGATGCCCTCGCTGCCCAAGGCTGCTTCCAGGCTGTCTTTCACGGCCAGCAGTTCAGTGGCAAAACGCTCGATGCCGTATTTGTGCGCTTTGGAAATATCTTCTTGCGCCCGCCGGCGGATGTTTTCGCCTTCAGCCTTCGCGCGCAGCCAGGCATCGTGATTTTCGGCCGCCTTCAACTCCGCTTGGCGCAAAAGCTCGTCCGGACCGGGCATGACATCCACTTCGTCCAGCCGCTCTGCCCGCGGGTCCTGATTTGAATCGTTTTTTTCTTCTTGCATGCCGCTATCTCCATCGAACTCCATCGCTAATGGGGGCTCCACGATGGATTTCAAGGGGCTGCAAGTTCCGACCCTACCGGGGTTAATCTTTCTTGTTGAGTAATAAAGCGCTGAGCGCCCAGGAAATGAGCGAGTACACAATCGCGCCGAAGAAGGCTGCCCAGAAACCGCCGACGTTAAAGCCATCGACAAAGGAAGCGACGAACCAGAAGAGGAGCGCGTTGATGACAAGGATGAATATGCCCAGGGTCAGTATCGTGACGGGCAGCGTCAGCAAGACGAGCACCGGCCGGATGATGGTATTGACCAAACCCAGCACGAGCGCAACGATGAGGGCGGTATAAAAGCTCTCGATATGAATGGAATTGAAGACATAGGGCAGCGCAAGCAGCGCGGCCGCATTGATCAACCAGCCGATGAGCAGACGTAGCATGTCCTTCTCCTAAATGACGGAACGTAATTCAGCAGCTTGAAGCGGAGTTTCTTGAATCCAGCCGCCGAACTGGTCTTCGACGATCTGGGCTAAGGCGGCAATCCACTCCTGACGATCGTTGAGGCAGGGCAGCGCGTGGAATTCACGCCCTCCGGCCTGCAGGAAGATCGCCTTTCCCTCCAGCGCGATTTCTTCCAATGTCTCGAGGCAGTCGGCGACAAAACCGGGGCAAACGACATCCACCCGCGAAAGGCCCTTTGCGGCCAGCATTTCCAGCGTGGCGGCGGTATAAGGTTGTAGCCACTCGGCGCGGCCAAAACGTGATTGAAACGACATCTGCCACATATCCTCTTTTAAGCCGAGCTCTGTGGCGAGTAGCGCGGCTGTTCGGGTGCATTGCGCATAGTAAGGGTCGCCCCGTTCATAGGTGTAACGGGGCAGTCCGTGAAAACTCATCAGTAATTTGTCGGGCCGACCATGCGCGCGCCAGTACTCCCGCACATTGTTCGCGAGCGCGGTGATGTAGCCCGGATGGTCATGAAAATGTTTGACCGTGCGCAGCGCCGGTATGTTGCGTTGTTTGCCGCACCATTCGGCGACAACATCAAAAGCGGTCGCTGTCGTGCTTGCGGCGTATTGTGGATAAAGGGGCACAACGACAATGCGTTCGCAACCTTCACTTTTTAAATCGTCCAGCACATCTTCGATGGCAGGCCGACCGTAGCGCATGGCGTAGCGCACCAGCGGCTTGTCCCGCGCAAATTTCTCCCCGAGCAATCCTTTAAGAAGTTGCGCTTGCCGCTGGGTAAAGAGACGAAGCGGAGAGCCTTCGGCGCGCCAGATCTGCGCGTATTTGGCAGCCGATTTACGCGGCCGCACATTCAAGATGATGCCGTGAAGAATCGGCAGCCAGAGCAGTCGGGGGATTTCCACTACCCGGGGATCCGAAAGAAATTCGGCGAGATACGCCTTGACCGCCGCGGGAGTGGGCTCGTCCGGTGTGCCGAGGTTGATGAGCAGAACAGCGGTGCGCGAAGGAAGGTCGCTTTGCTGTATTGGCGGATCGCTCAGGTAACGCGGCACAATATATTTATTGTTGGGAAAGTGCGCTGGAGAGCAACTTCGCCGTGATATCCACAATTGGAATCACGCGCTCGTAAGCCATACGGGTTGGGCCGATGACACCGACCGTGCCCACCACCCTTCCATCCACCTCGTAAGGCGCAGTGACCACGCTACATTCGTCCAGCGGCGCGATGCCCGATTCGCCGCCGATGAAGAGTTGTACGCCCTCTGCGCGGTTCGAAAGCTCGAGAATCTGTATGAGCTGCGTCTTCTTCTCGAACAATTCGAAGAGTTCCCTCAGGCGCGCCATGTTGGAGGACAAGTCTTGGGAATCGAGTAAGTTGCGTTCGCCCGACACCACATAGCTTTCCGCGCTGGCCGATACGGCTTCGCTACTGGCATCGAGCGCTGCGGTCATCAGGAAGGTCATGTCCTCGCGCAGCTGCCGAAGTTCTTGCTGCAGACGCCGACGTATGTCGTCAAAACTAAGTCCGGCGTAGTTCTGATTCAGAAAATTTGCAGCCGTCACCAGTTCCGCGGGCGAGTAGCTGCGATCGGTGAAAAGAATGCGGTTTTGCACATCGCCTTCGGCCGTAACGATGATCAGCAAAATGCGCTTTTCAGACAACGAAAGAAATTCGATGTGCCGAAAGGCCGGGCTCGTGCGCCGTTGGGCGACCACTACGCCGGCGAAATGGGTGAGGTCGGAAAGCAGTTGGGAAGCGGAATTGATCAGCCGCTGCGGCTGATCGGGCAATAGGTTGCCTTCCAATTGTCCCAGTTCGATACGATCCAGTTCTTTTACGGTCAGGAGCGTATCGACAAACACACGGTAGCCGCGTGACGTGGGTATACGGCCGGAGGAGGTATGCGGACTGAGAATGAAGCCCATCTCCTCGAGGTCCGCCATGACGTTGCGGACGGTTGCCGGCGATAAATCGAGGCCGGAATACTTGGATAGGGCACGAGAACCCACGGGTTCGCCTTCGGCGATATAACGCTCCACCAGGGTTTTCAGCAGAATTTGCGCGCGTTGATCTAGCATGGTCATAGAGACTACGTACGGTCGCTCGCTCGTGCAAGCCGGAGCATCGAGCAAAGGCAAACAATACCTTAGTTCGTCGAATGGCGAGACGGCGGTGGTCAAGCGGGCCCTACCGTCTGTCCAAAGCGATCCGCAAAAGGTTCGGCTTGGTGCCCTGTCTCGCTTGTGGTCTAATTTTGGGCATGTCCACCACTTTCAAGCGCATCGCCCTCATCGGGCGTTACAAAAGCCGCGATGTTGCGATCCCGCTTACGCGTCTTGCGCGCTTCCTGATCGATCGCGGCTGCGATGTCATGGTCGAACAGGATACGGCCGAAGAATCGGAGGTCGATTCTTTCTCCGTCGTGGATTATGCCTCCATCGGCGAAGAGGCCGATTTGGCCGTCGTGCTGGGCGGCGATGGGAGCATGCTGAGCGCTTGCCGGTCGCTCGCACCCAGCGGTGTCCCGGTCGTCGGCGTCAATCAGGGGCGATTGGGTTTTCTTACTGACATTGCTTTCGGGTCCATGAACGAACAAATGGGCCAGATTTTGGACGGCGATTACACGGTCGAAGAGCGTACGTTGCTCGAACCGCGCGTGGTGCGCCAAGGTCAAACGGTCGACACGCCATTGGCGCTCAACGACGTGGTGGTGAGCAAGGGCGCGAGCGGCAGACTGCTGGAAGTGATCGTTCATATCGACGGCCAGTTTGTTTATGACCAACGCTCCGATGGACTGATCGTCGCGACGCCAACCGGATCCACCGCTTATTCCCTCTCTTCCGACGGCCCGATTATCCAACCCAACGTCGCCGGTCTCGCCCTTGTGCCGATCTGCCCTCAAACCTTGTCGAACCGCCCTGTGACGATTAGCGATAGTTCGGTCATCGATATGACCTTGAAGCGCGGCTCTGATGCACGGCTACATTCCGATGGTCAACCGCAGTTCGATTTGATCGAAGGTGATCGCATCAATGTTCGTCGTTCGGAACACACCGTCAAACTCATCCATCCGCCCGGTTACAGCTACTACGCCATGCTGCGCGAAAAGCTGCACTGGGGCGAAAGCCTGTTCTAAGCCACTGCCGTGTTGCTCCGCCTGTCGATTCGCGACTTTGCCATCGTCGATCGTCTCGAACTTGATTTCGAGACGGGTTTTACAGCTCTGACAGGAGAGACAGGCGCAGGAAAATCCATTCTCATCGATGCCCTCTCACTTGCTCTGGGTGAGCGGGCCGACGCGCTGCAGGTGCGCGCTGGCGCGGAGCGCGCGGAGATCAATGCCGAGTTTGCGCTGGATAAGTTGCCGAAGCTGAAGGAATGGTTACACGAGAATGAACTTGAAGGAGATGCCGATAGTTTGCTGTTACGCCGGGTGTTGGACAAAGGCGGGCGCTCGCGGGCATTCATCAATGGCACCCCGGTCACGAACCAACAGTTGAGCGCGGCGGGCGAATTCCTGTTGGATATCCATGGACAGCATGCGCATCAGTCCTTGCTTAAAAATGACGCGCAAAGAGATTTGCTCGATACGCATGCCGGCCTTAGTGCGCAAGTGAAAGAGGTGCGAGACGCCTACCGCGAGTGGCAACGGCTGCAGCGTTCTCGAATTGAATATCAAGCGAATATGGCGGCTCGCGAAGAGGAGCGCGAACAGCTTCGTTGGCAAGCGGAAGAACTCGACAAGCTCGCGCCTCAAGCGGGTGAGTGGGATGCGGTCCAAGCGGAACAAAGCCGTCTTGCGCACGCGGCGAGCCTTATCGATGGCGCGCGGGGAGCGGTCGACGCCTTAAGTGAAGGCGATGCCGCGGTCGACTCGATGATCAGTCAGGTCGGCGCGAAGCTTTCGTCCTTGGCAGCTTACGATGCGGCATTGACGCCGATCGTATCGATGATAGAAGGCGCCAATGCGCAGCTACAGGAGGCAGTAGCGGATTTGCGCCGTTATGGCGATCGGGTGGATTTGGAGCCCGCACGTCTGGCGAAGGCAGAGGCGCGCGTCGATGCTTTGCATAGTGCTGCGCGTAAATTTAAGTTGAAGCCGGACGAATTGCCGGCCTTCTGGGAACGCGTTCGCGAACGGCTTTCACAGCTTGATCTCGTCGCTGATGCGCAAGGCTTGGAAGCCAAGGAAAAGGCCGCCCACACCCACTACCTGTCGCTCGCATCCCAGTTGAGCAAGGCCAGAAAAACTGCCTCCATTAAACTGGCGCGTGAAGTCAGTGCTGCGCTAAAAGAGTTGGCAATGGCGAGCGCTATATTCGATATTTCTCTAAAACCGATCGACGGCGGCAGCGCCTCCGGCAACGAGCAGATCGAATTTCTCGTCGCCGCCAACGCGGGTAGTGAAGCACGCCCCTTGGCAAAGGTTGCTTCAGGTGGGGAGCTGTCGCGAATAAGCCTTGCCATCCAAGTTATCACCAGCAAGGCGGCGGCGGTGCCTACCTTGATTTTCGATGAAGTGGACGCTGGTATTGGCGGCGCAGTGGCTGAAGTCGTCGGCAAAAAGCTTGCGGCGCTCGGCCGCGAGAGACAGGTGTTTTGCGTCACGCATCTACCCCAAGTGGCCGCCTGCGCGCAGCATCAGTGGTCAGTTTCGAAGTACAGCGCAAACGGCTCGACGCAAAGCAAAGTAGCCGTACTTGACGATAAGGGCAGAGTGGAAGAAATCGCCCGCATGCTCGGCGGGCTGGAAATCACCGAAACGACACGAAAGCACGCGGCCGAAATGCTTCGTTAGCGCATGGTGACGAATTCTTCCGCGCTCGTCGGATGAATGGCGATCGTATCGTCGAAATCTTTTTTGGTCGCGCCCATCTTCACTGCAACGGCAAAGCCTTGCAACATTTCATCAGCCGCTTGCCCAATAACGTGAAGGCCGATGATCTTCTCTTCCGGACCTAGGCAAACCAATTTCATTGAGGTCGGTGTCTTCCGTTCGCTAAAAGCGTAGTACATGGGCGTGAAGCGGTTCCGATAGATCTTTACCGCGTCGCCAAATTGTTTCCGCGCTGCTTCTTCGGTGAGGCCGATCGTACCGATAGGCGGATGACTGAATACTACGGTGGGGATCAACTCGTAATCGAGCTTGCGATCGGTCTGGCCGTTGAACAGGCGATCCGCGAGTCGACGACCGGCCGCAATGGCGACGGGCGTTAGCGCCGCGCGGCCGGTCACATCGCCGATTGCATAGACCCCCGGCGTTCGCGTGTTTTGAAACGCGTCGGTTTGGATGAACCCGTGCTTATCGGTTTCAACCCCGGTCGCTTCGAGACAAAGCCCTTCGGTATTGGGCGCCCTGCCGATCGCCCACACGACGGTATCGAAGGGCCCGTAATGCTTAGCCTCGCATCGGACAATTAGCCCTTCGGCTGTTTTCGTTAGCGCGGTTGCCTGCACATGCGCTACGATGTGGACCCGTTCCGCATGCAACGCTTCCATCACGCTTTCGCGCAGCATGCCGTCGAAGCTGCGTAAGACTTCCTCGTGACGAATGAGCAAAGTCGTTGCGCTGCCCAAGGCGGCGAGCACGCCGGCGAGCTCCACAGCGATGTAGCCGGCGCCGACCACCGCCACACGACTAGGCTGCGTTTTCAATTCGAAAAAACCATCCGAGGTGATGCCCAGTTCCGCGCCGGGAATGTCCGGCGCGCTTGGGCGTCCGCCCGTGGCGATAACGATGTGATCCGCAGTCAAACGTTCGCCGTTCACTTCTACGGTATGCGCATCGAGAAAGCGGGCGCGACCGCGATGAATCTCAACGCCATTTTCGCCAAGGTAGGCGCCGTAACGTTCGTTCAATTTGGCCACATAAGCGTCGCGAGCCTCTTGCAACTTCGACCAATCGAATTTGCTCTCGCCGGTCGTCCAGCCGTAATCCGCCGCTTCATGCAAAGCATGGCCCAGCGATGCCCCGTTCCACATGAGCTTCTTCGGTACGCAACCGACGTTCACGCAGGTGCCTCCTAAGCGGCCCGCTTCGATCAACGCCACCTTCTTTCCGTAACGCCCGGCGCGATTCGCGGTCGCCACGCCGCCGCTGCCCCCGCCGATGGCGATTAAATCGTAATGTTTGCTCATGACATTCCTTTGAAGAACCCGCAGTATCTGCAAATTCGCTTTTTGCGGCTATTGAAGCCTTTTAATCATTGTTTTCGCTTGCCTCTATCGCACGCTGAGAGGCTCCGTTAGAATACGCGGCCTCTGAATGTGTAGGCCTTAGGCGCGTAGCTCAGCTGGTTAGAGCACCACCTTGACATGGTGGGGGTCGTTGGTTCGAGTCCAATCGCGCCTACCAATTCATGAAAACCACGCAAATGACGATTTTTCGAACTCGCCGCCTCCGATTGCCTTCCTGAGTCCGCTTCTTTGCGATAAAAAAGTGCGCTCGCCGCACTTTTTTTTCGTCCGGCGGAGCTTCGGAAACCTAGACGGTTGCATGCTCGCAGCGACGCGAGCGAGGACGAAACAAGCAGCGGCGTAATCGGTCGGCATGCAGGCAGACCGTGCCGAAGTCCTTGTTGAATTTTTTGTTGAGATGGACATGGTGAATATTCGATTGCCGGACGGTTCTCAACGCAGCTTCGATGCTCCCGTGACGGTGGCCGAAGTGGCGCAGTCTATCGGGGCGGGTTTAGCGCGTGCCGCCCTCGCGGGCAAGGTGGACGGCAAGGTGGTGGATACGTCGTTCCGCATCGACAAGGATGCGGATCTGGCGATCATTACCGAACGCGACGCGGAGGGCTTGGATGTCATTCGCCATTCGATGGCGCACTTGCTGGCTTATGCAGTGAAAGAATTGTTTCCCGATGCGCAGGTCACGATTGGCCCCGTGATCGAAAACGGCTTCTACTACGATTTTTCCTATAAGCGGCCTTTTACGCCGGAAGACTTGGAAAAGATCGAAAAGAAAATGGCCGAGCTGACGAAGAAAGATTTGCCGGTGACGCGTGAAGTGTGGCCGCGCGACAAGGCGGTCGAGTTTTTTCACTCAATCGGCGAGCATTACAAAGCCGAGATCATCGCCTCCATTCCTGCCGGCGAAGATGTATCCCTTTATCGCGAAGGCGACTTCATTGACTTGTGCCGCGGGCCGCATGTGCCCTCGACCGGCAAGCTGAAGGTTTTCAAGCTGATGAAAATCGCCGGTGCTTACTGGCGCGGCGATTCGAAGAACGAAATGCTTCAGCGCGTGTACGGCACCGCATGGGCGAAGAAAGAAGATCAGGATGCGTATCTCCACATGCTGGAAGAAGCGGAGAAACGCGATCATCGCCGCCTAGGGACCGCACTTGACCTGTTTCACGTGCAGGAAGAAGCGCCGGGCATGGTGTTTTGGCATCCCAAAGGCTGGACGCTTTGGCAGCAGGTCGAGCAGTACATGCGACGGGTCTACCGCGAGAACGGCTATCAGGAAGTTCGCTGTCCGCAAGTGCTCGATCGGAGCCTGTGGGAGAAGTCGGGGCATTGGGAGAACTACAAAGAGAATATGTTCACCACGCACTCGGAGAACCGCGACTACGCCGTCAAACCCATGAATTGCCCGGGACACATCCAGATCTTCAACAAGGGTCTGCGCAGCTATCGGGACCTGCCTTTGCGCTACGGCGAATTCGGCGCCTGTCACCGTAATGAGCCATCCGGATCCTTGCACGGCATCATGCGCGTTCGCGGTTTTACGCAAGACGACGGCCATATTTTCTGCACCGAGGACCAGATCCTGGATGAATGCGTCGCCTTTACCGCCCTTTTGCAGAAGGTGTACCGGGATTTCGGCTTCCAGAACGTCATCTACAAGGTGTCCACGCGACCGGAAAAACGCGTCGGATCGGACGAATCCTGGGATAAAGCCGAGGCTGCCCTGATCGAGAGTTTGCAGCGATCAGGCTGCGAATTTCAGCTATCTCCCGGAGAAGGGGCCTTTTATGGCCCTAAGATCGAGTATTCCCTCAAGGATGCCATCGGACGAGTGTGGCAATGCGGCACCATCCAGGTGGATTTCAATATGACCGCGCGGCTGGGGTCCGAGTATGTTGCCGAAGACAATACCCGCAAGGTTCCGGTCATGCTGCACCGAGCGATCGTGGGGTCTATGGAGCGTTTTATCGGCATCCTGATCGAAAACCACGCCGGAGCGATGCCGCTGTGGCTGGCGCCGGTCCAAGTGGTCGTTTTGAACATTTCCGAACACCAGGCGGACTATGCCGCGATCGTCCAAAAAAGCTTGGAATCGGCCGGCTTTCGAGCCGAAATGGATTTGCGCAACGAAAAAATAAACTATAAAATCCGCGAACATAGCTTGCAAAAGCTGCCTTATCAGCTTGTCGTTGGCGACAAGGAAAAGGCGGCGAATAAGGTGGCCGTGCGCACCCGTGGAGGAGAGGACCTAGGGCAGATGGATCTGCCGGTCTTTCTCGAACGCCTCGCGAATGAGGCTGTCCCGGGAAGTACGGCTTAATTATTTTTTGATTGGAGAAAAAACATCGCACAGGAAAAAGCGCAGCGACTCAATGGCGAAATTACAGCCCCTGAAGTGAGGCTGGTCGGCGAAGAAGGTGAACAACTCGGAATTGTGTCGATCGCAGAAGCGATGCGACTTGCCGAAGAGAAAGAGATGGATCTGGTTGAAATCGCACCGACGGCCGAGCCGCCGGTTTGCAAGCTGATGGACTTCGGCAAATTCAAATATCGTGAGGCGAAGAAAGCCCACGAAGCGAAGCTGAAGCAGAAGCAGATCCAAGTGAAGGAAATCAAGTTTCGCCCCAGTACCGACGAGGGCGATTACCAGATCAAGCTGCGCAATTTGATCAAGTTCCTGGAAGAAGGCGATAAGACCAAAGTGACGTTGCGTTTTCGCGGTCGTGAAATGGCGCATCAGGAATTCGGTATCCGTCTCCTGGAACGAGTGCGCGGCGATCTGGAAGCACATGGTGTCGTGGAGCAGTGGCCAAAAATGGAAGGGCGCCAGTTGATCATGGTGATCGCGCCTAAAAAAGTGACCGCCGCGCCTGCTGCGCCCAAGAAAGAAAAGCCGGAAAAACCTCCGGCACCTAAAGAATCTTCCGCAGCGCCTCCTCAATAGGGGCGTTGTGGCGGTAAGACCCCGTAGCGCCACAGCGCAAACGGATAAAACAAGTGATCGCCGCGGTCATGAAGTGCTTCGCGAGAAGCCACCCGGCATCAAGCTAAATCGGAGTAGTCATGCCTAAGATGAAGACAAAGAAAAGCGCTTCGAAGCGCTTTACGGTGCAAGGGAGCGGCGGTATCAAACGCAGTAGCGCCAACCTGCGCCACATCCTGACCAAGAAGGCCACCAAGCGCAAACGTCATTTGCGCGGAACCACGCAAGTTGATGCGACGAACCTCGGTTCAGTTCGCGCCATGCTTCCCTACGCGTAAGGAGACGACAAATGCCAAGAGTCAAACGTGGCGTCGTCGCACGCGCCAAACACAAGAAAGTTTTAGCGGCAGCCAAAGGTTTCCGCGGCCGTCGGAGCACAGTCTTCCGTATCGCCAAAGAAGCGGTGATGAAGGCGGGGCAGTATGCCTATCGGGATCGTCGCGCCAAGAAACGCGTTTTTCGCGCCTTATGGATTGCCCGTATCAACGCCGCTGCCCGCGAGCATGGTTTGTCGTATAGCGTGTTCATGAACGGCCTGAAGAAAGCGAACATCGAAATCGACCGCAAAGTCCTGGCGGACATCGCTGTCGCGGACAAAGTTGCTTTCGCCGGCATTGCGGCGCAAGTGAAGGGCAGTTTGTCCGCTTAAGTTTTTCCAGTACGCGCAGTGCCGCTCGCCCGCTCATGCGGGCGAGCTTTTTCCAACGCATAGAACAATAAACGGCGGCGTAGCCGGATAGCGAACCGAAGCTCAATGGACAACCTCGAATCGATTGTTACGGCAGCGATCGAACAGTTCGGTGCGACCCACGATGCGGCCGCGCTGGAACAGACCAAGGCGCGCTATCTGGGCAAGACGGGGTCCTTGACCGAATTGCTGAAGAGCTTGGGAAAGCTGCCGGCCGAGGAGCGCAAGATTGCCGGTGCGCGTATCAATGAAGCCAAGAATCGTATCGAAGCCGCGCTGATTGCGCGACGACAAGAGATTGCGCAAGTCCAGCTCGATGCTCGTCTGGCGGAAGAAGCGCTCGATGTAACGCTGCCTGGACGTGGCCGCCGAATCGGCGGTATACATCCGGTGATTCGCAGCTGGCAGCGTGTTGAAAACATTTTCCGCTCGATTGGCTTCGATGTGGCCGAAGGGCCGGAAATCGAGACCGACTGGTACAACTTCACTGCGCTTAACCAGCCTGAGAATCACCCCGCACGCTCGATGCACGACACCTTCTATTTGGAAGGTGGGCACCTGTTGCGTACGCATACGAGTCCTATGCAGGTGCGTTATGCGCGCATGCATGTCCAGAAATATCGAGATGTCGCATCGATGCCGCCTATCAAGGTAATCGCCCCCGGCCGCACATATCGGGTCGACAGCGATGCAACCCATTCCCCGATGTTTCATCAGGTCGAGGGACTATGGATCGCCGAGGACATCAGCTTCGCCGCGCTCAAGGGCGTCTACACGGATTTCCTGCGCCGTTTTTTTGAAACCGATGCGTTGCAGGTCCGCTTCCGTCCATCCTTCTTTCCCTTTACCGAACCTTCAGCGGAAATCGATATGGCGTTTAAGGATGGTCGCTGGCTCGAGATTTCCGGCGCGGGGCAAGTGCATCCCAAAGTAATTCGCAACTACGGCCTCGATCCGGAGCGTTACGTTGGTTTCGCATTCGGAAGCGGGCTGGAGCGCCTGACGATGCTGCGTTATGGCATCAACGACCTGCGTCTGTTCTACGAAAACGATCTGCGCTTCCTCGCGCAATTCAACTGAGGACAGCGCGTGCAATTATCTGAATATTGGTTGCGTACATGGGTGAATCCCGATTTGACGACGGAGAAACTCGCGCACCTACTGACCATGGCAGGGCTGGAAGTCGAAGCAGTTGACCATGTCGCGCCGCCCTTTAGCGGCGTGATGGTGGGGCAAGTCCTCGAAGTCGATAAACATCCCAACGCCGATCGCCTCAGTGTCTGCCAGGTCGATGTCGGTACCGGGAAACCGCTCAACATCGTCTGTGGTGCGACCAATGTGCGTAAAGGGTTGAAAGTGGCATGCGCAACGATCGGCGCGAGGCTACCCGGCGAGAGCGGCAAAACTTTCGACATCAAGCCCGTACAAATGCGGGGGGTCGATAGCCAGGGCATGCTGTGTGCCGCGCGCGAACTCGGCATACATGACGAATCGAGTGGCTTGCTTGAATTGGCCGATGATGCGCCGGTGGGACAGGATTTCCGTGCTTATCGTCAACTGGACGATCGTGTGTTGACGCTTAAGCTCACGCCGAATCGTGCCGATTGTCTGTCGATACGAGGTGTGGCACGGGAGGTCGCGGCGCTTACCGCGGTAAATTTAAACACATTGAAGGTTGCGACGGTCGCCGACAAAATCGACGATCGCTTTCCCGTCCGCATTTCGGCGCCACATGCTTGCGGCCGTTTCGGTGGACGTGTCATCCGTGGCGTAAATGCAAAAGCAGTGACGCCGCAGTGGATGAAAGAACGTCTCCTTCGATGTGGGCAGCGTTCTATTTCCGCGCTCGTGGATGTCACCAACTATGTGATGCTCGAATTGGGCCAGCCATTGCACGTCTACGATCTAGCCAAGCTGCAAGGCGGCATTGACGTGCGCCTCGCGCGTCAAGGTGAGCAGTTGAAGCTCTTGAACGAACAGACCATCGACTTGGACGAGGATCTGCTCGTAATCGCCGACAACGGCGGCGTCATCGGCTTGGCCGGCATCATGGGCGGAGACAGCAGCAAGGCCGATCTCGATACGCAGGATATCTTTTTGGAAGCGGCTTTTTTCCACCCGGACGCGATTGCCGGCCGTGCGCGACGTTTTGGTTTCGCCAGCGATGCGTCGCATCGCTTCGAACGGGGCGTCGATTTTGCCGGCAACCTTGAAGCGATCGAACGAGCCACGCAACTGATCATAGACATATGCGGAGGTGAAGCGGGGGTGGTTGTCGACGAAGTGGCCCAGTTGCCCGCCCGCCGACCGGTGCAATTACGCGGCGCGCGTGCAAGCAAGATCATCGGTGTGTCCTTCAGCGATGCGGCGATGTTGGATATCTTCAAACGACTGGGCTTTGCCGCGACGCAAGGCGCAGGCGTGCTTGAAGTTGTACCCCCCTCTTATCGGTTCGATATCGAGATCGAGGAAGATTTGATTGAAGAGGTCGCGCGCATATACGGTTTCGACAATATTCCCGCCACGGCCCCTCTTGCGCCGGCGCTTCTACTTGCCCAGCCGGAAGACCGCCGTTCGCCGCACGATCTACGCGCGCGTCTGGCCGATTGCGATTATCAGGAAGTCGTCAATTTCAGCTTCGTCGATGCGCAGTGGGAAAAGGACTTTGCCGGCAACAGCAATCCGCTCAAGCTTCTCAATCCCATCGCCAGCCAGATGAGCGTCATGCGCTCGTCTCTGATTGGAAGCCTTGTTGCAAATGCGCGCTACAACCTGAGTCACAAGGCGAGCCGGGTGCGGATATTCGAAATCGGCCGCGTTTTTCTTCGCGCACCTCATGTGCAAGACGGCGAGCTTGAGGTGGGCGGTATTGATCAGCCTTTAAGAATTGCGGGTTTGGCCTTCGGTTCCGCCGCGCCGGAACAATGGGGACAAGCGACACGTGCGGTCGATTTCTTCGACTTAAAAGGCGATGTCGAAGCGTTGCTCGCACCACTACAAGCTCGTTTCGTGAAGGGCACACATCCGAGTTTGCATCCTGGCCGTTCGGCGAGGGTCGAGCTTGATGGCCGCCTGATCGGATGGGTCGGGGAGCTGCATCCCCGATGGCAGCAGCAATACGAGATCCCCGGATCGGCGGTGGTATTTGAGCTGGATCTAAAGCCTCTACTCGAGCTGCCCGTGCCGCGGTATCGGGAAGTCGCGAAATTCCCCGCAGTGGTGCGCGATATCGCCATCGTCGTAGACGAGGCCGTGTCTGCGCAAGCCATGTTGGATAGCCTGCGTGGCCATCGCACCGGGTTTGTGCAAGAGGTCCTGTTGTTCGATTTATATCGCGGGCAGGGTGTGGCAAAAGGGCGAAAAAGCGTTGCCTTTCGGGTAGTTATGCAAGATACTGCGCGGACACTGACGGATGCCGAAGTCGCAGCCGCGGTGG
The DNA here is from genome assembly GCA_035273665.1 of Burkholderiales bacterium. Lineage (GTDB taxonomy): Bacteria > Pseudomonadota > Gammaproteobacteria > Burkholderiales > SG8-39 > DATEEW01. Next base: position 20,248 of record DATEOW010000022.1, read on the forward strand.
CCGAATTGAGCACAGAACTGCTAAGTCGCTTCGGCGGAGAACAACGCAGCTAGTGCGCTGAAGAAATTTCCGGGAGAACAAATTGACCCTCACCAAAGCCGAGCTGGCAGATATGCTGTTTGAAAAAGTCGGCCTGAATAAGCGCGAAGCCAAAGATATGGTGGAGACCTTTTTCGAGGAGATCCGCGTCGCGCTCGAAAGCGGTGACAGCGTGAAGCTGTCCGGTTTTGGCAATTTCCAGCTGCGCGATAAGCCGCAACGTCCGGGCCGCAATCCGAAGACGGGCGAAGAGATTCCAATCACTGCGCGCCGCGTGGTGACGTTCCATGCAAGCCAGAAGCTGAAAGCCCTCGTCGAGGAAGCACATGGCCGAAAACAAGAACAGCAGTAGTCTTCCCCCCATACCGGCGAAGCGCTACTTCACCATTGGTGAAGTCAGCGATCTATGCGGCGTTAAGCCGCATGTACTGCGTTATTGGGAACAGGAGTTCACCCAACTCAAACCGGTGAAGCGCCGAGGTAATCGCCGCTATTACCAACATCACGAAGTGTTGCTGATCCGCCGGATTCGCGAGCTGCTGTACGAACAAGGATTCACGATCAGTGGGGCCCGGAACCGCCTTGATGAGACAGCGCGCGAACGCGGCGCTGCGAAGGTGGATATGCCGGAAGCCAATCTTGATTTCGCCGGTTTGCGGCGCGAAATCGCTACGGTGCTGCAAATGCTGACTGCCTGAGGGCGCCGGTTCCCCTGTTATAATCGCGCCCACGTCGGGGCGTGGCGCAGCCTGGTAGCGCACTTGCATGGGGTGCAAGGGGTCGGAGGTTCGAATCCTCTCGCCCCGACCAATAAAATCGCAACAAATCACAATGCACAATGAAAACCGCCTTCTGTGGGCGGTTTTTTATTGTGTGACATTTTCCGCCTCTGGCGCGTCGCTGCAGTGACACCGAATGTTGCCGTGGTGAAGCCTTGTCAAATCTCCTCGCCGATGGGGTGGAAGCATTCCCCTTAAAACCTTCCAGTCCGGATACTGCGCTCGAGGAATCGCTTTTACGAACGTGAGGAAGCGTTGGACCATCGGCAATCACGCAAACGCGAAGTGAAAACGGCATGGTTGTGGCTGCCGTTGTTGCCGGTCGTGTTCTTGTTACTGCTCGATTGGGATCGGATCCAAGATCGCCTGGCAGTTTGGCGTCAAGAGCCGGTGACTTTTTCGATACCACTCACCATCACTGCGCCATCCGCGAATATCGAAAGCGTTCCAGCATCTTCATCACGCCAAACTCCGGGAACTCGCGCTAATGCGGCTACGACAACCGGATCCGATCCTCGCTTCATGGAGCCCGCACCCAGTGTGTTGAAAATACCCGCGGCTGAGCCTGAGCCGGCCCTACCGCTCGATCCGATCAGCGCGCCGCCTTCTATTGCGCCGGACATCGCTGAACTCGTCACACCCTTTGATCCAGGTGTCTTAACCGATAAAGCCGGTCCCTGACACGGGCGGGTTGTCATGTTCTTTGACAACAGCCCAAACAGTCGCCCTTTCCCTGACCCGGCGATTCTTTTTGAAACAGCTTCTTAGCCCAATCGGCATACACCTTGCGTTGCTGGGCGCGGCAGTCCATCCGGCCTGTTGTCTCAAGCGCTCCCATGACCCAGATCCTCATCGTGTATGCCAGCAGTATGGGCAATACCAAGCGTATGGCTGACGCCATAGCGGATGGCGCGCGCCAAATCGCGGGCGTGCACGTGAAGATTCGGAGTGTCGACGAAGCACGGCTCGGCGAAGTCAGGGAATGCGATGCGCTTGTACTGGGCTCGCCGGTACGTCACGGTAATGCGGACCCCCGTTTGCGTCGCTTTATCGAGGCGGACTGCGAGCCGCTAGCGACAAATGGACATCTTGCAGACAAGATCGCCGCAGTCTTTACGGTAGGCGGAAATGTCGGAAGGCACGGCGACTGCGGTGAAATCGCGCAGCTATCTTTACTTCGGGCATTTGCCGCGGCCGGAATGACGATTGTCAGCGCTTGTACGGATTCGCGTGGGCCAACGCTTGAGCGACCGTACTGGGGACCGCACGCGCGTTTGCATACGCGCGAAGGCCCGGAGACCTTGCAACCCGACACACTGACGCAGGCATGTCAGCATGGGCTCCGCGTTGCCAGACTGGCAAGCGCAGTAACGGGAAATCCGCGCCCGCCCACGCGCAAGAACTTTCGTTTACCCGCTTTTTTCGATCGATTCCACACGGTTTTTCGTTGATCGCGAGACTTTGCCGCGGCGGCCGATAATGCTCGGATGCTGCGCCGCGCTGCACTATAATCGCGCGATGCGTCTTGATCTCTTCGTAACACGATCGCGTTCTGCTTGCGCCGCGCTCGGATTGTCCTTCGCTACATTCCATGCGAATTCTTCTCAGTAACGACGACGGCTACTTCTCTCCGGGCTTAGCCGCGCTCGCCGACGCATTACAAGCTTGCGGCGAAATCACCGTCGTGGCGCCTGAGCGAGATCGCAGCGGCGCGTCTAACTCGCTCACGCTGGATAGGCCGTTGATGGTTCGCCGCGCTGCGAACGGCTTTTTCTTCGTGAATGGCACACCGACCGATTGCGTGCACTTGGCTGTAACCGGTTTGCTGGATGCCCTGCCGGATATGGTGGTATCGGGCATCAATGTCGGTGCCAATATGGGCGATGACACAATCTATTCGGGCACAGTGGCCGCAGCGACAGAAGGATTCCTTCTCGGCATTCCGGCAATCGCCGTGTCTCTCGTGGGCAAAAGTGCTTATCACTACGAGACTGCGGCACGCGTTGCTCAGGAGCTGGTCTGTCGTTTTCAGCGTAAGCCGATCGAGCGTGCGGTGTTGCTTAACGTCAACGTGCCGGATATACCCTACGAAGCGCTTGGGGGCCTTGAGATCACTCGTCTGGGCAAGCGCCACAAAGCGGAGCCGGTCACGAAAACCTTGAACCCGCGTGGCGATACCGTGTATTGGATCGGTGCCGCCGGTGCGGCTTCGGATGCTGGTCCGGGGACGGATTTTCACGCGGTCGAAAATGGCCGCGTTTCATTGACACCATTGCAAGTGGACCTGACGCATCAACCACAGATTGCTTCGTTGCAGGATTGGTTGCTTTGAACGCAGCAACGACACGCGGTATCGGCATGACTTCACAGCGGACGCGCGATCGCATGGTCGCGCGTCTGCGCGAGCAAGGCATCCAGGACGAAAGCGTGCTCGCGGCAATGGCAGCGGTTCCGCGCCATATTTTCGTCGAAGATGCTTTATCGAGCCGCGCGTATGAGGACTCCGCTTTACCGATTGGCTTCGAGCAGACAATCTCCCAGCCGTATATTGTTGCGCGCATGCTCGAGGCGGCACGGGGCGGACGCGAATTAGGCCGTGTTCTCGAAGTCGGTACCGGTTGCGGCTATCAGGCGGCGGTGCTCACGCATATCGCGCGCGAAATTTATTCGGTCGAGCGGATCGCACCGCTGCTGGAAAAGGCGCGTGCGAATTTACGTCCTTTGCGATTGACCAAACTACGCTTGTCCTACGGTGACGGTTATCTCGGTTTGCCCGAGGCTGCGCCTTTCGATGCGATCATTGTGGCGGCTGCGCCGCCGCGCGTGCCGCCCGCCTTGCAGGAGCAATTGGCCATCGGCGGTCGATTGGTTATACCGGTCGGGCTGGAAGAGCAAAAACTTTTGCTCATTGAACGCACGGCGACCGGTTTCAAAGAAAGCCGGCTCGATGCCGTGCGTTTCGTTCCTATGCGTGCGGGCAAAGGCTGATGCGCCTGATCGCTTTGGGCTGCGTACTCGTACTGAGCGCTTGCGTCAGTAGTAGGCCGGCGCCCGTCGTCGATCGACAGGCGCCAGTTGTCGCAAGTGGGCCGGTGACAGAAGCTGGGTACGTCGTCAAACGTGGCGATACCGTATACAGCATCGCTCGCCAGCACGGCGTCGATCCGCGCGATTTGATCGCATGGAATCAATTGGCCCCTTCCGCGCCGCTTGCTATCGGTCAAGTGTTGCAGGTGAAGGCGCCAGGCGAGTCGCCAACGACCACCTTAGCGGTCAATCCTGCGATTTCGACAACCACCATTGAGGGGAAACCGCTCGCGCCACCGACCGGTGCAAACATCGCATCGAATCCCGCCGCGCCTGTTTCATCGTCCACAGCATCGTCCACACCGTCTGCGACCACTGCCGTTCCAGCCGCATCCGCAATAGCAGGCGGGGTGTTAAAGACGCAGCCGAAACCGCTGAAATTGCCGTACAGCGAGCAGAACGTCATTTCGATTCAGCGCGCGGAAGCGCCGAGCACACCGCAAGCGGCGCCGCCAACCGCAAATGAAGGGCCACCGACTACTGCAACAGACGCGGCGAAGCGCGACGCAACGCTCACGGATACAGCGGCGGTAGCGAATTACGACGGCATCGAATGGTCGTGGCCGGCGGCCGGGAAATTGACGGGCAGGTTTGGCGAAGCAGGCAATAAGGGAATTGAAATTTCCGGGCGCATCGGCGACCCGATCTATGCGGCTGCGGGAGGCAAAGTGACTTATAGCGGCGCGGGCGTGCGCGGTTACGGCAACCTCATCATCATTAAACACAACGACAAGTACTTATCCGCCTACGCGCATAACCAAAACCTTCTCGTAAAACAGTGGCAGACGGTCAAGAAGGGACAGAAAATCGCGGAGATGGGAACGAGCGGAACCGATTCGCCGAAGCTGCATTTCGAAATTCGTTTGCTCAGCAAACCGGTCGATCCGGAGACTTATCTGCCTCCGCGTCGCGACTAAGCGCAAAAAAAGCGTAATTGTGCTGCTTTGTTCTCTTCTTAAACATCTCGGCAGCCGGGGTATAAAGGACGTTTTATGACAATATTCTAAAAATCGGGCGGGGCGAAGCAGCATAGGCGAAGGTAGTTTCAGGTGAAGTGCGGCCACAAGAGGATGGCCGACAACGACAACAACACAGAACTAAGGCCATGAGTCAAAACCCAGATCCGCCCGAAGAAGAATTCAACGACGAGGGCACCGAACTCGACGCGGAGGCCAACGCTGCGCCAGAGCCTGAAGAGGCGGAAGCGCCTGCCGAAACCGAATTCATTTCCGATGTCACGCAATTGTATTTGCATGAGATCGGCCTCAATCGCCTACTGACCGCGGACGAAGAGCGCGCCTATGCGCGACAAGTTGTCAAAGGCGACTTCAATGCGCGGCAGAAAATGATCGAGCACAACCTGCGTCTGGTTGTGAACATCGCCAAGAATTATTTGCATCGCGGTATGCCGCTGCTCGATCTGGTCGAGGAGGGCAACCTGGGCCTCATGCATGCGCTCGAGAAGTTCGATCCCGAGCGCGGTTTTCGTTTTTCCACTTATGCGACTTGGTGGATTCGGCAGAACATCGAGCGGGCGATTATGAATCAGTCGCGCACCATTCGCCTTCCGGTGCACGTGATCAAGGAAATCAACGTCATCCTTCGCGCGCGGCGCCATCTCGAAGCGTCCGGGCATCATGAACCGCGTCTGGAAGACATCGCACATCTCACCGGCAAGCCGGTCGACGATATTCGCAAGGCCCTCGTTCACAATGAACACATGGCGTCACTCGATGCACCGTTGGATATCGACCCCATGCTTTCCATCGGCGAATCGATTGCGGACGAAGCGGGCAGCACGCCCGAAATGCAACTACAAGCGCATGAAGTCGAGGATCTTGTCCAGGTTTGGATGGCGCATTTGAATGAGAAGCAGCGCGTGGTGATCGAGCGGCGGTTCGGTTTGAACGGCCAGGAAATCTGCACGCTCGAAGCGCTTGCGGCAAATTTGGGCGTCACTCGCGAGCGGGTCCGCCAGATTCAGCTTGAAGCGCTCGCCCAATTACGCCGTCTATTGAAACAGCGCGGCCTGTCTAAAGACATCCTGCTTTAATTCGCTTGAGATTTGAGCGCTTCGGCCAAGTCTGTAACGGCCGAGGCATAGAAGCTCGAACGGTTATAACGCGTGAGCACATAGAAGTTCTGGAACGCTACCCGGTATTCAGCCGGCGCATCCGCGGAATCCAATTCGATGAGGATGCTCTGCATATCGTTGGCAATCCCAGCGTCGAATTTCACCCCCGCTCGGCGTAACTCCGCCACAGGATGAGCGGGCAAGACGCTGCCATCCGCAAATGCCCGGAATGCCTCGCCTTCGGCAACCGCGCTAACCGATATCGGTCCGCCTGACACCCAGCCGTGTTTTTGTAAAAAGTTCGCGACGCTTCCGATAGCGTCCACTGGATTGCGCAAATCGCGCAATTGATCGCCGTCGTGATCGACACCGTAGCGGCGTATGCTGCTTGGCATGAACTGCGGTATTCCCAGTGCGCCGGCATAAGAACCTTGGAGTTCGGCGGCATCGACTTTGGATTCGCGGCTGAGTAAAAGAAACTCTTCCAATTCGTCGCGAAAATAATCCGCGCGACGCGGATAGTCGAAACTCAGTGTGCTGAGCGCGTCGATGACCCTGTAGGTTCCCATGTTGCGTCCGTATTCCGTTTCGACGCCGATGATCGCGGCGATGATCTCGCGCGGCACGCCGTATTGCACCTCCGCGCGTTGAAGTGCTTCGGCGTAGATTTGCATGAAGCGGTGGCCCGCTTCAATGCGGCGTGCATTCACGAAGTTGCCGCGATATGTTTTCCAGGAACGCTTGCCTTGCGGTAGCGGCGTCATTGCTTTAATCACGCCTGGATGCATGCGCGCTTGCGAGAAGAGGCGTTGCAGCTCGACCTCATCAAAATTATGTTTTTGACTGACCGCCGTAATGAAGGCTTGCACCTCGGGGCGCGCCGCATACGGGGGTTCGACGGACGGCGCCGCCGTCGCGCTCGCGGAAAGAAAGGCGACAGCGAGCAAAAGGAATCTCTTCATAGGGAGAACCTTCGCACTAGAAGCCGCAGTTGCGCAAGCTTTTCCGCCTCTGTTTCACGGCCGTATCGAATGGTCATATAGAGCGCGGCGATCTCTTCGATCTCATCCGCTTTTTGTGGAAGTAGCCGTGCCGCGCGCCGGCTATAGTCGAGTGGCCCCTCATGGGAGCGACGCCGGACGCTGCGTTTGAGCTTGGCACAGAAGTGCTGCCACAGGACTTGCGCCGGGTCTGCGTGCGCCACGCGTCGCAGCAGCCAAAGCCACAATATCAGCACGATGAGACCGAGCGCCCAGAAAAGCGTCATAGCGATGTTTTGCCAACTGGGGGCGGGCATACCCAAGCGGTGAAGCAAGTCGCGCTGCCTGTCGACGTTGTATCCGATCACCCATTGATTCCAGTAGTTGTTCCACGCCTCCACATTCATGCGCAAAGCGCGTAACCAAGCCATATCCGGCTGCATGAGCAAAGGAAGCGTTTCATCGGCGGATATTGCGGCCGCAAGCCCGGCCTCCGCACGAGAAGGCACAGCGGCCGCGGTCGGGTCCACCCGGGTCCAGCCGATATCTTTCAACCATACTTCGACCCACGCGTGGGCATCCGATTGCCTAACGGTGAGATATTGATCGACAGGATTGATTTCACCGCCCTGATAACCGGTCACGATCCGAGTCGGCACGCCGGCGGCACGCAGGAGGACAGCGAAGGCGCTGGAGAAGTGCTCGCAAAAACCGCGCCGCGTATCGAAAAGAAACTCGTCGACACCATGTTCACCCGCCAAAGGCGGCTGCAGCGTATAAACATATTGCCCACGTTGAAAATGCTGGATGGCGAGAGCGAGGATTTCGCGATCAGCGAGCTTCTTGCGAGCGAAGCTTTCGCCGAGTGCGCGAGTGCGCGGATTGAAGTCCGGCGGTAACTCCAGCGCGAGAGAAAGATCTTTGGCACTCGCGCCGCCCCTCGCGCTGTAATTCAAGGCCGAGCGTCCGACGAACCGCTTACGTTGATGAACGGGAGCGCGAGCCAGCACGCGGTAATCGACCGTCGCCACGGCGTCCTCGGGAATCGCCACCGGAAGGTCGAGCATGAAGAGCCATTGCCGATGATGCGGTTCCAGCGTCACCTCGTAGCTGAGCGGCGTACCGCTCGCCTCCAGAACGTATTGCTGATCCGGCGCGTAGTCCGGGCCGGCGGTCCAGGTGCGGCCATCGAATTGACGCAATACCGGTCCGCGCCAATACAAGTCCCGGCGTGGCGGCCCGTCGTCCACGAATTTCACTCGCATGACGATGTCTTCGGATTGCGAGAGACTGCTGATCATGCCGGGCGTCATCGTCTCGGTGAGTCCCGTTTTGCCGCTGAAGGCATCTGCAGGCATGCCCCATAGCGGGCCTTGCACACGCGGAAAAAGGAAAAATAGAATCACCATCAAGGGAATCCCTTGAAGGAGCAGTAAACCTGCGGTGCGAAGCTGTTCGGGGATGGGCCGCTGTCTGGCCGCTGCACCGACCAGTGCTGCGGTCAGCGCGAAAATCGTCACGCCCATCAATAAGGCGGTGAGGGTGCTCTGGCTGTAAAAGAAAGAAGTCAACGCCAGAAAGTAACTCATCAGCACAGCGCTCGCGACATCGCGCGACTTTTGCGCTTCGAGCATTTTCAGGCCCAATAACACGACAAGAAGCGCGACGCCCGCTTCGCGACCGAACAAAGTCCGATAGCTCAGGTAGACGCCGAGAATCGTCAGCAGGGTGAAAGGGAGGAGAAGCCATCGGCGGGGCAGCGCTTCACCTTTCAGCGTCGCCCACGCACGCCACAACAGCGCAATCGCGGTCAGCGCACTGATCCACAAAGGCAGGCGCTGCAGATGCGGTGCGGCGGCGAGCATGATGCCGCCGATCAGCAGCAGCACGTTGAAAGGCATCAGACCACCGGCAACCGGGGGTCTTGGCAAAAAAGAAAGCGCACGCATCAGGAGCCGCTCGCGCTCTGCGGCAAACCGAGAAGTGCCAAGACCTGAAGGCAGGCATGTTTGTGCGCTTCGCCGTTTCCAGGCGGTAAACGGGTGCCGGGTACTTGCAGCCCGTAACGCAAGTTCGCTTCTTCTGCGAGCAAAATCCAGCGTGTGAGTCGCGATAGTCTGGCCTCGATATCCATGGCGCTCGGAAAACGCTCAAAGTCGAAAACCAATTCTGCTGCCGCTTGCGCTGTAAACATCTTCGTGAGCAGCAGATCGTTATGCGCAACGGATTTCCACGCGATATGACGCAGGCTGTCGCCCGGCTGATACGGCCGCAATCCGTAGAAGTCCTCGGTCCCGCTTCCTCCATCGCGCAGTGTGCCGCTTTGCGCAGTGCTGCGCATTTCGCTCAGTTGCGCCCGGTCAGGTTGCGGATAGATAAGTGCACGCATATCGAGATGCGCAAAGGCCCAGGCGCGAAGTAAACCGAGCGGATAGCTGGTGCTAAGTCGAATGCGTGGGAGTGCGAGCCATCCGCGACGCATCGCTTTCACCCGCAAGACGACGCTGGCGCTGCCATGAAGCGGTACATCGCAGTAAGCCTGATACGCCGCACAGTCCAATTCGATCGCCACGCGGGGATAGTGCCCGGGATTGGCGAAATGCAGATGAAATGGGGCGGACTCTCCGGCAAAAACGGATTCCGCGCGCCCGGCGGAAATCTGCAGATTCACTAGATTGCGATAGGTGTGCAGCATCGCCACGACCGCCATCCCCGCGAGCAGAAAAGTCAGCATGTAACCGAGCGATAGCGAGTAGTTGATCGATGCAATCAACATGAACAGCAGTGCGCATGCGAAGGCCAAGCCGCGCCGCGTAGGAAGGATGTACACGCGGCGATGCCCGAGATAGATCGGGCCGGCAACAGGTTTGGAGCGGCTGCGACCGAAAGGCAGCCACTCGAGGAGCGCAACGCGTTGAAACCAGGCGGGCGCGTTCACTCAGGGAATGGGCACCGCTTCGATCAGTGCGGCGCCGATCTGTTCGCTGGGTCGCCGAGTGGCGGTGTGTGCAAAATGAAGGCGATGCGCCGCCACGCCCGGCAGCACTGCCTGAACATCTTCAGGCAGCACGCTCTCGCGCCCGTGCAGATAAGCCCATGCACGGGCACAAGCGAGCATGGCCAAGGCGGCGCGCGGGCTCAAGCCGGTGATGAAATCGGGCGAGCGGCGCGTCTGCTCGACCAAAGCCTGTACATAGTCGATCAACGCAGGGGAGGTGTGTACATTGCGTACCGCGCGCTGCAGTAATACCAACTCGTCCGGCCGCAGACAAGGTTCCAAGCGCGCGATCATGTCGCGGCGATCCATGCCTTCCAGCAGCGAGCGTTCGGCTTGATGATCGGGATAGCCCAACTCGATGCGCATTTGAAAGCGATCAAGTTGCGACTCCGGTAGCGGAAAGGTCCCGACCTGATTCGAGGGGTTCTGGGTCGCGATGACAAAGAAAGGTTCCGGCAGCGCCCGGCTCACGCCTTCGGTCGTGACTTGATGTTCTTCCATTGCTTCGAGCAAAGCGCTTTGCGTCTTCGGTGTCGCGCGATTGACCTCATCGGCGAGGACAAGCTGCGCGAAGATCGGACCGGCGTGAAATTCGAAGCCGTTGCTGTTTCTGTCGTAAATCGATACGCCGATGATGTCCGCCGGCAACATATCGCTGGTGAACTGCACGCGATGGAAGTCCAGACCCAGCGACTTGGCGAGTACGTGCGCGAGCGTGGTCTTTCCCACGCCGGGCAGATCCTCTATCAACAGATGCCCGCGCGACAACAGGCAAGCAAGGGCTAAGCGAATCTGGTGCTGTTTGCCGAGGATGACGCGGCCGGCTTGTTCGACGACGCGTTGCAAAGAAGTGGACATGTGTCGGAGGGGAGAGGAGAGCGTTGGCAGGAGAAAGTGTATGCCGAATCCGTTATGATTGATGCCAAATCCATTGTGAAAGTAGGAAAAATGGCCACGGCATTCATTCATCATCCGGACTGCGTCAAACACGATATGGGGCCGCATCATCCCGAATGCCCCGCGCGCGTCCAGTCCGTCGAGCAGTACGTGGAAAAAGCGGGCCTTTTCGGCCGGGTCGATATTTACGATGCGCCGCTTGCTACCGATGAACAACTCGCCCGCGCGCATCCGGACGAATATATCGATCTCATCCGGAGTGCTGCGCCCGAGCGTGGCATGGTGCAGCTTGACCCGGATACGGCGATGAACCCTTATTCTCTCAATGCCGCCTTGCGTGCGGCGGGCTCAGGCGTGCTCGGAACCGATCTCGTCATGGAAGGCAAGGCGAAGAATGTGTTTTGCAATGTCCGTCCCTGCGGGCATCACGCCACGCGCGATCGTTCCATGGGATTCTGCATTTTCAACAACATCGCGGTCGCCGCTTACCACGCGCTGGAAGAACACAAACTCGACCGCGTCGCGATCATCGATTTCGATGTCCATCACGGCAACGGGACCGAAGACATTTGTTCCGACGACGATCGGATCCTGATGACGGGAAGCTTTCAGCATCCCTTCTATCCTTATAGCGGCACAGGCGACAACATCGCCCGCAACATGAAAAACGTCCCGCTCCCCGCCGGAACGGGCAGCGAAGGTTTTCGCCGTGCGATGGAGCAAGTCTGTCTGCCGGCCTTGGAGGAATTCGGCCCGGAGATTATCTTTATTTCGGCCGGTTTCGATGCGCACCAAGACGATCCTTTGGCGCAATTGCGTCTGACCGACGAGGACTACGCGTGGATCACGCGTCAACTCGTCGACGTGGCGGATCGTCATTCGCAAGGCCGCATCGTGTCCGTGCTCGAGGGCGGCTATTCGCTTCAAGCGCTGGGACGTAGTGCAGTCAAGCATATCGAAGAATTGCTGGCTGCCTGAAAGCGGCAATTGGACATCTAGCTATTTACATTAACGGCGTCGTCGTCAAACTCGCCACAAAGTTGTCCTGAGAATTAAAAAAGGGGAGAAGTCATGTGGTTGTCGCTCGACAAGCATGCGCGTCATCGCGTCGCTGTGTTACGGCCGTGGGCCTCAGTAGTCGCCGCCTTTCTGATAATTTTCTGGGGCAGCTGGGACGCCGCAAGAGCCGAAGTAATCGCAGCGACTGAAAAGCCCCCATACCAATGGGTTATGGGGGTGCCGCATTGGGTGGATACTCATTCATTTGAAATCGACTT
>DATEOW010000023.1:0-14656 GCA_035273665.1 Burkholderiales bacterium
TGCGGAGTTAGCCTGCACTGAAAATCCCTTTACCGCCGCAAGGCCTCACTCGGCCTATCGACATCGCTTGTGTGTGGTGCCCGGGGTCGGACTCGAACCGACACGCCTTGCGGCGGGGGATTTTGAGTCCCCTGCGTCTACCTGTTTCACCACCCGGGCTTGGGATTCGAAGGACCGCTTCCTCGGGCATAATGCCGCGGCTTCGGCCTTCGCGAAGAACGCGCATTATCCTTGAAATGACCGCTCCCCAGCAAGAATTGCGGGTCGAAGACTTCGACTACGCATTGCCCTCAGAATTAATCGCGCAGCATCCACCCGCCACGCGCGGGCAAAGCCGCTTGATGCGCGTCATGTCGGGTGCGCTGACCCACCATGCCTTCAACGACTTGCCCGCGTTTTTGCAAGCCGGCGATCTTTTGGTTTTCAACGACACCCGCGTGCTCAAGGCGCGCCTTTTCGGCGCGAAGGAATCGGGCGGCCAAATAGAGGTGTTGGTGGAGCGGGTATTGAACGAACACGGGAACGAAAACGAGGTCCTTGCGCATGTGCGCGCCAGTAAATCGCCCAAGCCGGGGACCAAGCTCCGACTGGCCGATGCTTTCGAAGCGGAAACGCTCGGACGCGAAGGCGAGCTTTATCGATTGCGCTTTCACACGGATGACAACGTCTATCGCGTGCTCGAACGACATGGCCACGTGCCGCTGCCGCCTTACATCGAGCACTCGGATAGCGCAGAGGATGAAGCACGCTATCAAACAGTTTATGCACAGAACCCCGGAGCCGTAGCAGCACCAACCGCAGGTCTGCATTTCGATGAAACGATGCTGCTGCGTCTGCGTGAACAAGGGATCGAACAAGCGCACATCACGCTCCATGTGGGAGCAGGCACCTTTCAACCCGTGCGCGCGGATCGCATTGCCGACCATCACATGCATCGCGAGCGATATCAGATCTCCGTCGAAGCCGCGGACGCCGTCGCGGCCGCGCGTGCGCGCGGGAACAGAATCATCGCTGTAGGTACAACGAGCCTTCGTGCGCTCGAAGCCTGCGCCATGGCATATGGCGATGTGCGTGCTTGCGAAGCTGACACCGACATTTTTATTACCCCCGGCTTTCGCTTCCGCATCGTCGATCGTTTGCTCACCAATTTCCATTTACCCCGATCGACACTGCTTATGCTGGTTTCCGCTTTCGCAGGTATGGAGCGGATTCGTGCCGCATACGTCGAAGCGATTGCACGGCACTACCGTTTTTTCAGCTATGGCGATGCGATGTTGCTGGATAGAATCGGGGAAACCTGAATCGAAGTTGAACATCGCGCAAGCAAGCGCGGTGTGCGAGCGAGGACACCACATGCAGAAGCGACAAGAGGCGGGCTTGCAATACGGCTCATCGAAACACCATCATCAAGGCGCTCGTTGGGCCACATGAGATTCACGCTCCACAAGACGGACGGCGCCGCGCGGCGAGGAACGCTGGAACTTGCGCACGGCAGCGTGGAAACACCGGTGTTCATGCCGGTGGGTACCTATGGCACCGTCAAAGCCATGAGTCCCGAAGAGTTACAAGGCATCGGGGCGCAAATCGTGTTGGGCAACACCTTCCACTTGTGGCTCCGTCCGGGACTCGACGTGATCGAAGCCCACGGCGGGTTGCATCGCTTCATGGGATGGGATGGCCCCATCCTGACCGATTCGGGCGGCTTCCAGGTTTTCAGCCTCGGTGCGATGCGCAAGATCGCCGAGGAAGGCGTGCGCTTTCAGTCGCCCATCAATGGCGACAAACTGCTGCTGACACCGGAAGAATCGATGCGGATTCAACGCATACTGAATTCCGATATCGTCATGATCTTCGACGAGTGCACGCCCTTCCCGGCCACACACGAGCAGGCAGGCGACTCAATGCGTCTCTCCCTGCGCTGGGCGGAACGAAGCCGCCGCGCGCATGAGGGCAATGCCAATGCCTTATTCGGCATCGTGCAAGGCGGCATGTACGAAGACTTGCGCGACGAGTCGCTGCGCGGTCTGACGGATATCGGTTTTGACGGTTATGCGCTGGGCGGCCTCTCGGTGGGCGAACCGAAGGAAGACATGCTTCGGGTGCTGGATCACAGCGTCGGCCGGCTCCCCGCCGAAAAACCGCGTTACTTAATGGGCGTCGGCACCCCCGAGGATCTGGTCGCCGCAGTGATGCGCGGTGTGGATATGTTCGATTGCGTGATGCCGACGCGCAACGCCCGTAACGGTTGGCTCTTCACCCGCTGGGGCGATATCCGCCTGCGCAATGCACAATATCGCCAAGATACGCGCCCGCTCGACGAAGACTGCGATTGCTATACCTGCCGTCATTTCACCCGCGCTTACTTGCAACACTTGCAGAAGGTGAATGAAATTCTCGGTGCGCGCCTCGCTACGCTGCACAACCTCCACTACTACCAGGTATTGATGAGCGAGCTGCGCGAAGCCATCACCGCGGGCGGATTAACCGAATATGGCGAACGCTTCGCCCACGAACGATCCACGCTCGCCGGCGTCAAATAGCGGCATCAAAGCGGGTTTCGCCTGGCCCTTTGGGTATAATTCGCCGCTTTGCCGGGTTCATTTCCCGCCTACCACACGGAGATAAAGTTGATCAGTTCCGCATACGCACAAAGCGCAGGGGCACCCGCCGGAGGCGTGATGGGTCAGTTCCTCATCATCGGCCTCATGTTCGTCCTGATGTATTTCTTCATGATTCGTCCTCAGATGAAGAAGGCCAAAGAACACAAGGCGATGACCGAAGCGCTGCAAAAAGGCGATGAGGTCATCGCGCTTGGCGGTGTGCTGGGCAAAGTGACCAAGATCGGCGACGCTTATGTCACGCTCGAGATCGCGCCCAATACCGAGATCACCATTCAACGCGCCGCCATCGGCACTTTGCTGCCTAAGGGCACGATCAAGTCCATTTAAGCCGCATGCCGATCACAAGACGCGAGGCAGCATGAATCGTTACAGTTTGTGGGTCTACATCACGATCGCCGTGGCGCTGGTCCTGGGCCTCCTCTACACCGCGCCTAACTTCTACGGCGAATCGCCTGCGGTGCAGATATCCAGCGCGCGGACAACGCTCAAGGTGGACAGCCGCACACTGTCGATGATCGAAGAAAAACTCAAAGCTGCCGGCATTGAGCACACCGGCTCGCAACTGGACCCCACAGGCATCAAGCTGCGTTTCGCCGACACGGATACGCAACTGAAGGCGCGCGATCTGCTGCAAGCGACCCTCAACCCCGAAGCCGATCCTTCCGAACATTCGTACACCA
Source organism: Burkholderiales bacterium (assembly GCA_035273665.1). Lineage (GTDB taxonomy): Bacteria > Pseudomonadota > Gammaproteobacteria > Burkholderiales > SG8-39 > DATEEW01. The sequence continues at coordinate 3,302 of DATEOW010000023.1, forward strand.
TTGCGCCGAACTTGCTGAGCGCATCGCCCGGTTGGCTGAGCGCGATCAATGCGAGACCCATGTACCTCGGTCTGGACTTGCGCGGCGGCGTGCACTTCCTACTACAAGTCGATATGCAGGCGGCGGTGAGCAAACGAATTGACGCCCTGCCCCAAGACATTCGCAGCACCCTGCGCGAAAACAAAATTCGCCACGGCGGCGTTGCACGTGAAAGCGATCGACTGGTATTGCGTTTCCGCGATGCGGACACTCGCAACGCGGCTCGCGACGTGCTCGCCAAGCGTTTCCCCGAATTGAACCTCGTCGATTCCGGCAGCGGCGAAGAATTGCGGTTGAATGCTTCGCTTAAGGAAGAAGCACTCACCACCATTCGCGACGCCGCGATCAAGCAGAACATCAACACGCTGAGCAATCGCGTCAATGCGCTCGGCGTATCCGAACCGGTGATCCAGCAACAGGGCCTCGACCGTATCGTGGTGCAACTGCCCGGCGTACAAGACACCGCACGCGCTAAAAGCATTTTGGGCCGCACCGCAACGCTCGAAGTACGCCTGGTAAACGAAGAAGCGACCCGTAGCAACGATACGAGCATGGCCGATTTCTTCCCGGAGAAACGCGACGACCTCGTGATTCCCGTAGGCGTTTACAAAGAAGTGGTGTTGACCGGGGAGCACTTCGTCGACGCCGGCACCAACCTCGACCCGCAAACGCAGAGTCCTATTGTTCAAGTCACCTTGGATTCATTCGGCGGCCAGATCATGCGCACCGTAACGCGCGAAAATCTGAAGAAGCGCATGGCCATTATCCTTTTCGAAAAAGGCAAGGGCGAAGCGATTTCGGTCGCCACCATCCAAGGAGAATTCGGCAACAACTTCCAGATTTCCGGCGACTTCAGCACTGAAGAAGCCAACGACCTCTCCTTGCTGATCAAGGCGGGTTCGCTTGCGGCGCCGATGGAAATCATCGAAGAACGTCTGGTCGGTCCCAGTCTGGGCAAGGACAATATCGAAAAAGGTTTTCAGTCGACGATGTGGGGCTTCATTGCCATCATCGTCTTCATGATCGTCTACTACGCGGTGTTCGGCGCCTTCTCTTCTCTCGCGCTCGCCGCCAACCTGCTATTCCTGATCGCTTTGCTATCGCTGTTTCAGGCGACACTCACTTTGCCGGGCATTGCGGCAATTGCGCTGACACTCGGCATGGCGATCGATGCGAACGTGCTCATCAACGAACGCATTCGCGAAGAATTACGTAGCGGCAAGACGCCTCAAGCAGCAATCGCCACAGGCTATGAACGCGCCTTCGGCACCATTCTGGATTCGAATATCACCACGCTCATTGCGGGCGTAGCGCTGTGGATCTTCGGCTCAGGACCGGTTCGCGGTTTTGCGACCGTTCACTGTCTTGGGATCCTCACATCGATCTTCAGTGCCGTGGTGGTCTCGCGCGGCCTGGTGAATCTGTATTACGGCTCGCGACGCAAGTTGAGTGGTCTCGCGATCGGCAACACATCCTGGAAATGAGCGGAAGCCTTTCCGAGAATAAGGTGGTTGCGCAACTCGTGAATGAACTGAATATAAAACGCTGACCGAAGCGAATCGGGAAAGAAAAAATGGAATTCTTCAAAATCCGCCGCGATATCCCGTTCATGCGTCACGCGCTGACGTTCAACCTGATATCGCTCGCCACCTTCCTCGCCGCAGTCTTCTTTCTCTGGCACAAAGGGCTCCACTTCTCCATCGAATTCACCGGTGGCACTTTGATCGAGGTGAGCTACGCGCAGCCGGCAAACGTCGATGCCATCCGCGCCACCCTCGAGAAAGCCGGATTCGCCGAGCCGCAGGTGCAGAACTTCGGCAGCTCGCGCGATGTGCTGATTCGTCTACCGCTGAAAGAGGGCCAAACCAGTGGAGAACTCGCCGAAGGCGTGATGAAGGAGCTGAAGGCGGCGGATCCCGGCGCGGAACAACGCAGGGTCGAATTCGTCGGGCCGCAGGTCGGAGAAGAACTCGCTTGGCACGGCGCGGCCGCCCTCGCCGTCACTGCCATCGGCATCGTGCTGTATCTGTGGTTCCGCTTCGAATGGAAATTCGGCATCGCCGCCATCATCGCAAACTTGCACGACGTGGTGATCATCCTGGGCTTCTTCGCCTTCTTCCAATGGGAATTCTCGCTCCCCGTATTGGCGGCGATCCTCGCGGTATTAGGTTATTCGGTCAATGAATCGGTCGTGATCGCCGACCGGATCCGAGAAAACTTCCGCAAGTTGCGCAAGGCTTCGGTGGAGCAGGTGATCGACAATGCCATCACCAGCACCATTTCGCGCACGATCATCACTCACTTATGTACTCAGATGATGGTGACTTCCATGCTGCTCTTTGGCGGCCCGGCGCTGCATTACTTCGCGCTGGCACTCACCATCGGCATTTTGTTCGGGATTTATTCCTCGGTGCTCGTCATGGCACCGTTGGTACGCTGGCTGGGCGTGAAGCGCGAAGACTTGATCGTCCCGATCCGCGACAAGAAAGAAGAAGCGGTCGTTTAAATACGCTTCTCGTTTAAATACGCTTCGCGAGCGCGGCGGCTTTACCGATATACCCCGCCGGCGTCATATCGAGCAGACGCTTTTTGTCCGCATCGGGAATTTGCAGCGTGCGAATAAAGACGCGCAGCGCTTCCGGCGTAACGCGCTGGCCGCGCGTCAGATCCTTCAATTTTTCGTAAGCGCCTTCGACGCCGAAGCGGCGCATCACCGTCTGAATCGGCTCGGCCAGGACCTCCCAATTGGCTTCGAGGTCCTCGCTCAGCCGCGCCGCGTTTACATCCACCTTGTTCAAGCCCCGCAGGCAGGACGCATAACCGAGCAAGGAGTAGCCAAAAGCGGTGCCGACATTGCGCAGGACCGTCGAGTCGGTCAAGTCGCGTTGCCAGCGTGAAATCGGCAGCTTCTCCGACAAGTGGCGCAAGGTCGCGTTTGCCATACCGAGATTCCCTTCGGAGTTCTCGAAGTCGATCGGATTCACTTTATGCGGCATGGTGGATGAGCCCACTTCGCCGGCAACGACACGCTGCTTGAAGTAACCCAGCGATACATAGCCCCAGATATCGCGGTCCATGTCGATGACGATCGTATTCAAGCGTGCAAGGGCATCGAAACCTTCGGCAAGACTGTCGTGCGGCTCAATCTGAATCGTGTAAGGGTTGAACTCCAAGCCCAGCCCTTCCACGAAGCGCCGTGCAAACGCTTCCCAATCCACGTCGGGATACGCCGCCATATGGGCATTGTAATTGCCGACCGCACCATTGACCTTGCCGGTAAAGCGCACATAGGCTAGGCGCGTCCGTGCACGGCGTAAACGGTGAACGAAATTGGCCATTTCCTTGCCCAAGGTAGTGGGTGTCGCCGGTTGACCGTGGGTGCGAGACAGCATGGCCACATCGGCGTGTTGATGCGCGAGGGCGGCGAGCTTTTCGATCACGCGATCGATGGCGGGCAATACGACGGCACTGCGCGCTTCCTGCACCATCAATGCATAGGACAGGTTATTGATATCTTCGGAGGTGCAGGCAAAATGAATGAACTCGCTCGCTTTGCTCAGCTCGGCGTTGCCGGCGACGCGTTCCTTCAACCAGTATTCGATCGCTTTGACGTCATGATTGGTCTGTGCCTCGATCTCTTTCACTCGTGCGCCATCGGTTTCGCTGAAGTTGAGGGCCAACCCACGAAGTTCGTCAAAGGCGCCGGGCGAAAAAGGCGCGACTTCGCCAATGCCTTTTTCGGTTGCGAGCGCGATCAGCCACTCGATTTCGATCCGGACCCGATAGCGGATCAGACCAAGCTCGCTGAAATAGGGACGCAGCGCTTCGAGCGATTTGGCATAACGACCGTCAAGCGGCGATAAAGCAGTCAAAGCAGACATGAGCGCGAACCGAAATAAAGGCCAAGTGATTTTAGCACGCGACCTCCGCCCGACCGCCCGACGGACCGGGTTGCAAGCTTTGCTCAAGGAAGTACGCGGGTGCGTGCTCTGCGCGGCGCATTTGCCGCACGATCCGCGCCCGGTGTTGCGCGTCGCCAGTAGTGCGCGCGTGCTGATCGTCGGCCAAGCGCCCGGCCGCAAGGTGCATGAAACGGGCATTCCCTGGAACGATGCCTCGGGAGACCGTTTGCGCGACTGGTTGCAGATCGATCGCGATTTCTTTTACGACGAAAAGCGCATCGCCATCATTCCGGCGGGTCTTTGTTATCCGGGCAAGGGACCGAGCGGCGACCTGCCCCCGCGCCATGAATGTGCGCCGAATTGGCACCCGCGATTGCGAGCGTTTCTTCCGAAACTGCACTTGACCCTGCTCGTCGGCGGTTATGCGCAAGCGTACTACCTGGGACGGCGCAAAAAAACGACGCTGACCGATACGGTAGAAGCTTGGAGAGAGTACTTGCCGGACTATTTTCCCTTGCCGCATCCGAGCCCACGAAATTTCAACTGGCTGCGCACACACCCTTGGTTCGAGCGCGACGTGCTGCCGCAATTACGTCGCGAATTTCGCCGCGCATTGGATTAGGCCCACACTTAGACCCACACGCCTACTTTCGCCGCCTTTCGCGCTGCTATACTGCGGACGCCTTCTTCCCTCCTCGCCTCAGCGCAAAATCACATGAAGTTAATCGGTTCGCTCACCAGTCCCTATGTTCGCAAAGTGCGCATCGTCGCGGCGGAGAAGCGCATCGAGTACGAATGGATGCTGGAAAATCCGTGGAGCGGCGACACGTCGGTGGTGCAGTTCAATCCGCTTGGCAAGGTGCCGGTGCTTATTCTCGACGACGGCAGCAGCTTGTTCGATTCGCGCGTGATTTGCGAATTCCTCGACAATGTTTCACCCATCGCCAAACTTCTACCGCAAGGCAATCGCGAGCGTATCCAGGTGAAACGCTGGGAAGCCTTGGCAGATGGTGTGTTGGATGCGGGCGTCGCGGCCCGATTGGAAAACAACCGCCCCGAACATGAGCGCTCGCTCGGCTGGACAACGCGTCAACTCAGCAAAGTCGAACAAGGCCTCGACGCAATGGATGCCGAGTTGGGCGCTCAAGCCTGGTGTAGCGGCGGTGCTTTCAGCTTGGCGGATGTGAGTGTCATCGCTTGCCTCGGCTGGCTGGATTTTCGTTTTCCGCAAAACGATTGGCGCGGCAAACGAGCGAATTTGAAACGTCATGCGGAAAAGCTAGCTGACCGCCCCTCAGTCGCGGAAACCCTTCCGAGGGAATAGCTCAGCGCCGGGGTGCAGCCAGCACTTCGTCGATCGCCTTACGCAAAGCGATCGCATCGAAGGGTTTGCCCAGCACGCGCATCCCTGCCGTTTTCGCTTGTTCCAACTGCGCCGTATAACCGGTAATCAATAGAATCGGTAGTTGCAAATCCGATGCATGGAGCGCTTGCGCGAGCCCGATGCCGCTTATCCCCTGAGGCATGAGTACATCGGACACTACGAGCACCCAATCGATGTCCTTCTCGAGCCGCTTCAGCGCTTCTTCGGCGCTTAGTTCAATCTCAACGTCGTAACCCAGTTGTTCGAGCAGCAAGCGCGTCGCGTCCGCCACTTCCGGATTGTCTTCGACCAGCAGCACTCGCCCGCTCGCGAGGATAATACTTTGCGTCTCGACGGGCGCTGGCGCCGCCAGTTCGCTTTGCGAGACCGGCAAGAGCATGGTCACGGTTGTTCCGGCGCCAACAATACTCTGCACGCCTACACTACCGCCCGCTTCTTCGCAGAACCCGCGAACTTGCGCCAAACCTAAACCTGTTCCGCGACCCGCCGCTTTCGTGGTGAAGAAGGGTTCAAAAATTCGATTCAAATTTTCCGGCTCGATGCCGTGTCCCGTATCTTCGAAAGCAATGACGATGCGTTCAGGGTGATTTGCATCGGCAGGCACGGGGTCGACACGTATCCGCAGACGGCCGCCGTCCGGCATGGCATCACGCGCATTCAGTGCGAGATTGAGCAAGGCGAGCTCCAACTCCGCCTCGTCCGCATAAATCGGTTTCAATGAGGGACTGATCTGAATGTCGAGTTGAATCCGCCCTCCCAGCGAAGTGCGTACCAGTTCCATGAACTCACGCACATGTTTCGCGACATCCAGAACCTCCGGCCGCAAAGGTTGTTTGCGTGAGAAGGCGAGCAATTGCCGCGTCAATCGTTTCCCTGCCTCGATCGAGCGTTCCAATGCTCCGAGCGGTTGATCGCTTTTTGGATCCAGCATTTGACGGCGCAGGACCATGGTGCTGGTCGACACCACCATCAAAAGATTATTGAAATCGTGCGCGACGCCGCCAGTGAGTTGCCCCAGCGCTTCAAGCCGCCGCGCCTGTTTGTAGGCGAGTTCCATCGCTTGGCGTTGAGTGACTTCGGCGCGCCACTGATCCCAGACTTCTTCTTCGCGGCGCAGCCGTCTCAAGGTGCTGACCAGCAGCGCCCATAACGCGATACTGGGTAGAAAGGTGAAAGCCGCTACGCTACCGATCTGCCTATACCAGGCGCCTTGCCAGGTCGCCGTCGAGTAGCTCGCAACGATATACAAGGGAAGATCGCCCACGCGACGGAAAGCAAAGGAGCGTTTTTTTCCGTCTGCATTCGATCTGGTCTCTAACGACCCCGCGCGTTCCCCCGCAGCGAACCGGTCTCCGAGTTCCGCGTTAGGAGAGAAAGTGATGGGATTCGACACTGGGGGATAGCGACCGAGCAAGGAGCCGCGGGCGTGGTGAAGCGCAATAGCCGCACCCTCATTACCGGAAATCATCTGCCGGTAGTACTCCGAGAAGTAACCGGGATTGAGTGATGTATTCACTACGCCCGCGAACCGCTCGCCCTGTCGACGCGCGATGGACATATTGAAAATCAGCATCTTTGATGCACGCCCTTGGAATAGCGTAGAAACAAAGACTTCCGAACCCGGGTTGCTCGCGTGATGATAGAAATCCTCCCGATCGGCGATATTCGGCTGAGGCGTGTTCGGCTGGTTCAAACTGCTCACCATTCTCGTGCCCGTCTCATCGAACACATTGATCGATTGAATCTGCGGCATCGCTTCGCCGATTTCGTTGAGCATCTGATGGTACTGCGCTTGTTGGGCACGAATCTCATCATTGCTTTGATCGCGCAACAGCTCCACAACCCGCGCGTTGATCTGCTCATTGATCTCCATCACCTTGAGCGCGTGCTCTTCGGCAACGCCAACCATGCGTTGGACATCAAGCTCCACCTGTTTTCGTGTCTCTGTGTAGCTGCTCCATGCATACCACAGCACAAAGATGATCGGCAGCAGCACAGCCAGCGCGAGCAGCGTCTTCAGCACGGCTCTCGTGCGGTCTAATCGCGGAATATCTTGAATGGATGGACTATCTGCGTGAGGGGAGGAAAGCTCGCTCGAAGTCATACGCCGGTTCTTCTCAACTAGGATGGCCGATGACGCGGAGATCCGCCTGTCTTATGCGTTTCTTATGCGTCTCTTATGAAGTGTGCCGCGCTACGCGCCGCGGCGCCACTTTTTTATTGTATGACGCCGCCACCGAGGCAGACGTCGCCTTGATACAGCACGACGGATTGGCCAGGGGTAACCGCCCATTGCGGCTGCTCGAACCGCACTTCGCATTGTTCGCCAGAGAGCGCCATCAGTTCGCAAGCCGCATCTGCCTGGCGATAACGTGTTTTTGCGGCGTAAGCGCCCGGCAACGGTGCTTCGCCTCCCACCCAGGCCAGATCCGCCGCGGTGAGCGCTTTACGAGCCAGCAGCGGATGATCATGCCCCTGCACGACGATCAATTCGTTAGCCGCCATATCCTTGGCCGCGACGTACCAAGGCTCGCCATCGCCGTCCTTCGTCCCGCCGATGCCCAGACCATAACGCTGCCCGATGGTATAGAACGCGAGCCCCATGTGTTCGCCCATCGGCACACCTTCTGGCGTGCGCATCGGGCCGGGTTGGCGCGGCAAATAACGATTCAGGAATTCGCGAAACGGTCGCTCGCCGATAAAACAGATACCGGTGGAATCCTTTTTGGCGTAGACAGGCAAACCGGCTTCCTCAGCCATTTTTCGCACTTCGCTTTTTTTTATGGTCGAAAGCGGAAAGAGCACGCGCGAAAGCTGCGCCTGATTCAGGCGATGTAAAAAATAACTTTGATCCTTGGACAGATCCGCCGCTTTCAGCAATTCATGACGGCCGTCCACTTCCCGCACACCGGCATAGTGTCCCGTAGCGATACGCTCGGCGCCCATGCGCAGGGCGTGATCCAAAAATGCCTTGAACTTGATTTCGGCATTGCATAGCACGTCCGGGTTGGGCGTACGTCCGGCCGAATACTCACGCAGAAAATCGGCGAATACGCGCTCCTTGTATTCGGCCGCGAAATTCACCACCTCCATATCGATGCCGATCACATCCGCGACGGACACGACATCCACCAGGTCCTGCCTTGTGGAGCAATACTCGTCGTCATCATCGTCTTCCCAGTTCTTCATGAAAAGTCCGATGACTTCATAGCCCGCGCGCTTCAGCAACAATGCCGCAACGGCCGAATCGACGCCGCCGGACATGCCGACGACAATCCGTTCCTTCACTGCCATCCCGCGGCCTTCGTCAAAGAAGGCTTTGCACCGCCAAGCCAGTTATCCAGCGCAAACACGGCTGCCGGCTCGCCGGGTTCGAAGAACCAGCTATCCACCACGTAGCGCTCTCCGCTGCCGCGCTCGATGAGATCGACCGCCCAGTGCGCATTCCAGATGTTGCGCCGAATCGGTCGACCGACCGTATGAAAGCGCAGCCAGCCTTGCTTCTGCATCAGCAACAAGAAAGTCGTCGTGTTAGTCGAATGATCGATGCAATCCATGCGGCCCGGCATTTCTTCGTCATCGTCATTGCCGGCATGGTCTTGCCAGATGGGCGATTGCGTTCCTGCGTAGACATACATGGCCGCTACCGCCCGCGACACCGTATCACGCTCTTCGTCCGCATTGCGCGGGCGCTTGAACAGCGCTTTCAGTTCCGCGAGTTTCTTCGGCGGAAATTCGACCGTGCTCTGTTCGCTGCAATCGTACGCATGGCAGATCTGCAACTTTTCTGCATGCGCTAAATGGCTAAACAAGAGCAAGTGCAGAAGTAATATCGCGCTACGCATAGTGCTCGATCAAGTCGAGCGGATAACGCACGCCGCCAAGATAACGTTCGATGCTCAGCATGAGCAAAGGGCTGCGATGCCGCTCGCGGCAAGCGCGAATCTCGTCCAGACTGAGCCATAAGGCTTGCCGAATTTCCTTGTCCAGCTTTCGGGCCGGATCGCGCTCCCCCACTTCACCGCAGAAGGCGAACCGTAGGTAGGTCTTATCGCTATCGGGCAGTGTCCACGAGAAAACGCCCAAAAGCGCGGTCGGCCGAAAGGCATGGGCCGTCTCTTCCAGCGTCTCTCGCACGCAAGCTTCCACCAGTGTCTCACCCGGATCCCAGTGTCCGGCCGGTTGGTTGAAGACAAGCCGTCCGTCGTGAACCTCCTCCTCGACAAGCAGGAACTTGCCGTCCCGTTCGGCGACGGCTGCTACAACGACGTTGGGTTTCCAGATTTCTGAGGGCATGAGCGCTTCAAAATAAACTCCTGAAGCGCATTTTAGCGCGAGCCGCTTAACTGGTCCCGATCAACCACTGGCGGGCGGAAGCGACGCTATCGAACACTTTCATCGCAACCCCGCGATTGACCGATACCTGCTCGGAAAACAATGCCCCCTGGAGCAGCGCCGGACGCATGACAATCGCCAAACGCACACCTCGAGGTAGATTGCTTGGATGCTCGGAAACAAATTCGAATTGCTCGGTGACAGAGGGTAGAACGGTCATGCTGGAAGCATCGACGAGCATCCGCTTTAGACCGAGGGTCTGCGCCCTTTGATTCAGATCGGCCCGCGCGCTGTTCATTTCATCCCAGCTCACCTCGCCTTCGTGCACGAGGCAGACCGCTTGGATTTTTTCGTCGATATAGATGCCGTAGCTCATTTTTTGTTATTCGGTCGTAACGCATGCTTCACGCTAGCCTGCATCCAAAGTTTAATCAACCCTACAAAGGTTCTAGACGCGCCAGTACGCCCTCCTCTGCGTCGGTAAGCAAATAGAGATAACCATCCGGGCCGCTGCGCACATCGCGAATCCGGCCTAACCCATTGCTCAAGAGGCGTTCTTCCTTTACGACACGGTTGTCTTGTAGTTGCAAGCGCACCAGCATTTGATCTTTCAAAGCACCCACGAATAAATCACCGCGCCAACGCGGGAACTTGTCGCCCGCGTAAAAAGCCATACCCGAAGGCGCAATAGAAGGTACCCAGTAATAAAGCGGTGCAGCAATGCCCGACTTCGTCGCCCCTTCGCCGATCTTTGTCCCAATCCCGTAGTTGACACCATAGGTCACTACCGGCCAGCCGTAGTTGGCGCCTGCTTCCAAAATGTTGATTTCATCGCCGCCTTGCGGACCATGTTCGTGCGTCCACACCGCGCCGGTCCGCGGATGCAATGCGGCGCCTTGCACGTTGCGCTGACCACGCGTGAATTTTTCCGGCTTTGCGTTCCTTATGTTGAGGAAGGGGTTGTCCTCGGGTACACGGCCATCGTCATGTAAGCGAATCGTGCTCCCGGCATGGTCGTCGAATTTCTGCGCGCGTTCCTGCTCGCCACGCTCGCCCAGCGTTAGATAGACGTAACCTTCTCGATCGAAAACGATACGACCGCCAAAGTGAATCGCGGTCCGCGTCTTCGGTCGCATACTGAAGATCACGCGCCTGTCTTCCAAGCGAAACTTGCCCGGTGACTCGACAAGCCGCGCGCGCATCAGCGCAGTGCTTGCACCGCCTTCGCCGCGCTCCGCATACGATAGATAGACAAGGCCGTTCTGCGCATACCGTGGATGCAGGGCAACGTCAAAGAGACCCGCTTGCCCACCGGTGACGACTTCCGGTATGCCTTCCACCGGTTGAGGCATCAAAGCCCCGTCCGCACCCACCACGCGCAGGCGTCCCGGTCGCTCGGTCACCAGCATGCGTCCGTCGGGAAGGAAGGCGACGCACCAGGGATGCTCGAGTCCGCGCGTCATCACGACGACGCGAAAGCGCTCTTCTTCGCTTTTTATGCCCGCTTGCTCTTGTGCGACCACCGGTACGCACCAGCATAAAGCGCATAAAAGTAGAAACCTTGGGCTCATCCGCTCTCTCTCAATCTGCGTCAATGAATGAATCCATGCGATTCGGTTAAGGTGCAGCCATGACAATCTTCAGCCTTCTCGATGCACAACTGGCTTTCGGCATGGAGCCTCTGCTCGACCGGGC
>DATEOW010000024.1:0-9072 GCA_035273665.1 Burkholderiales bacterium
TTCGATCGCGGCTGCTTCGGAGAACGTGCTCATATACGCCACGTCCAACCGACGTCATTTGATGCCGGAATACATGGCCGAGAACCTGGAGTACAAGCACTTGGACGATGAAATTCATCCGGGCGAAACGACGGAAGAGAAGATTTCTTTGTCGGAACGTTTCGGGTTGTGGCTGTCTTTTTATCCTTTTAACCAGGACGAGTATCTCGATATCGTCGGTCACTGGTTGCGCGTCATGGGCTGCGCCAGCGAGGAAATCACCATGTCCCGCGAAGCGGCCTTGCAATGGGCGATACAGCGCGGATCGCGCAGCGGCCGTGTCGCATGGCAGTTCGCGCGTGATTGGGCCGGCCAAAAAGCAACGAAATGACCGAGGTCGTGAATGTCGCGGCGGCTGTTCTGATCCAGCCCGACGGCAGTTTTTTGCTTGCACAACGTCCTGCGCGGACCGTTTATGCCGGTTACTGGGAGTTCCCCGGCGGTAAGGTCGAGTCGGGAGAAACGCCGCTAGAGGCACTCGCGCGCGAAGTAGAGGAAGAGATCGGCATTCGCATCGCGCATGCCGATCCCTGGATCACTCAGACTTTTGTCTATCCACATGCGACTGTACGGCTGCACTTCTTTCGCGTTCGCGACTGGGTGGGTGTCATGCATGGGCGAGAGGGGCAAGCGCTCGCTTGGCAGCGCCCCGGGAAGATCGAAGTCGGCCCATTGCTTCCTGCCAATGCGCCGGTCTTGCGCGCCCTTTCCTTGCCGACTGAATACGCGGTTTCCAATGCCACGGAAATCGGCGAGAGAGCGTTCTTGAGTTCCTTGCAGAAACGTTTGTCGGAAGGACTCAAGTTGTTGCAGCTTCGCGAGAAGGCAATGTCCTCGGAACAGTTCTCGCATTTTGCAAGGTCGGCGATCACACTGGCCCAAAGTGCGGGCGCGCAGGTGTTGGTGAATGCTTCGATAAACACCGCCCGTCTGCTTGAGGCGGATGGCGTGCAACTGAGCGCTAAAGAATTGATGAAGCTCGAGAACCGCCCCGATCTGAAACTGGTGGGCGCATCGATCCACAACCTGGAGGAATTGCGCCGGGCCGAGGCATTGGGTGTGGACTTCGCCGTGCTCGGTGCAGTCCGCGCGACTCCCACGCACCCGAACGGAACAGTACTTGGGTGGAACGGTTTCGGCGCGATCGTGGAGGACGCGGCGATTCCCGTTTATGCAATCGGTGGCCTACGCCCTGCGGACATGCATGAAGCCTGGCGGCATAGTGCGCATGGCCTCGCGATGATCAGGGGAAGCTGGGGCGTTTAATCCAGAGTTTCGTCGTCGGGGTCATCATCCGATTCGACGGCGGGGACGCGGTATTCTTCTTTTGCCCATGCACCCAGGTCAATCATCTTGCAACGTTCGGAGCAAAACGGGCGGTACGAATTCTCCGGTGTCCAGGGAACCTGAACCCCGCATTGCGGGCAGGGGACGAGACGCGGCGCGGCCATTACAGACTGCAGAAGGTCAGATCGAATTCGATGTCCGACTCGCAGGTGCGCGGGCGGCCATCTTCACCGGGTGTTGTGAAACGGATGTTCAACGCATATTTGTTGGCGCTGATCTCCGGTATGCAATCGGCGGCACGCGGCACGCGGATCCGCACCATCTGCGCAAGCCGACCCCCTAGCATTTGCTGGAAGCTCCCGCCGCGCGCGAGCACGCGCGTGCTCTTGCCGCTTTCGCGAAGCAGCCTGAGTACGATCTCGGCGCCGTCGCGAAGTGGGTACAGCGGCGATGTCCACATATGCAGATCCTGCAAACGCTCCTCGCTGGGCCGGTGCAACCAATAATGATACGAAGGCATATCGAACTCGCAGACGCCGCCCGGAATATTGGTGCGTTGGCGGATTGCCATGAGCCAATCGTTCTCGCGTAAGTATTGGCCGATTTTGCCCGTCATGGCGTAGAGGCCTGCATAGGCCGCTTCGATCTCTTGGACCACCTCGCTCAACACCGATTGATTGACGTCCGGGTTATCCCGAAATCCCTGCACCACCTGCTTTTGGCGTTCCAGCTCTTGCAGCAGATCGGATTTGAGATCGGCACGTCCGGTGACTTCAAGAATCTCGAACAGCGTCAGCAAGCCCACATGGTGTTCGGGCGAATCATGGCTCGCGAGAAAATATCGCGAGCGCTCGAAGAGATCCTCCAGACGCAAGAGCGTCCGAATGCGTTCGATGAGCGGATACTCGTAAACGATCACGCCGTGGCCCGATAAAGCAAATGCGGTCGATTCTGAACCAATCGCCACTGACTGACAACAGAGTGGACCGTCATCGTTCGCCTGCCAGTTGCAGGTACATCCCATGAAGCCGGTCGACCTGTGGCACAAGCGCAGTCGGCGGACCATTGTTGTCGATGATGTCGTCCGCATGCGCCAGACGCATCGCGCGGCTCGCTTGCGCGCCGATGATCGCCTCGACCTCCGCGCGGCTCATGTTGCTGCGACTCATGACGCGGGCGATCTGTGTTTCTTGGTCGCAATCAACCACCAGCACCCGTGAAAAACGCCGATGGGGGTCGCCGCCTTCCACCAGGAGGGGAATCATGCGGATGACATAGGGACCGTTCGCGCTGTCGGTCAAGCGTCGCGCCTCCTCCGCGATGAGCGGATGAAGGATCGATTCGAGTCGATGCCGCGCCGCGGCGTCCTGAAAAACGAGCGCCCGCATCTTCGGTCGATCGAGACCGGCCGAGGGTTGGACGATTTCCTTGCCGAAGGCCGCTTGGAGTTCGGGCAGCGCGGCACCGTCCGGTCCGGTCAATCGATGGGAGATGGCATCGCTGTCTACAATCGTGGCGCCGCGCTCGGCGAAGAGATCCCCAACACTCGATTTGCCGCTACCGATGCCGCCCGTCAAGGCGACAACGTATGGGCTCACAGCAACTGACCGAGATAGGCCTCGGTGATCTGCGGGCCCCAGAAGAAAGCGATCACGCCGGCGGCGGCGAGGTAGGGGCCAAAGGGCATCGGCACTTCGCGTCCGCGTTTTGCCAAGATGATGAGCGCAATGCCGACGACCGCGCCAACCAGGGAAGAAAGCAGGATGACCAATGGAAGCACTTTCCAACCCATCCATGCGCCCATGGCGGCGAGCAATTTGAAATCGCCGTAGCCCATTCCTTCCTTACCCGTCGTCAATTTAAATAGCCAATAGACGGACCAAAGCAACAAATAGCCCGCAGCCGCACCCGTGATTGCGGTAGCGGAATCAACGTATACATTGTTCAAACTCAAAAGCAGGCCGAGCCATAGCAAGGGCAGGGTGATGGTGTCGGGGAGTAACTGCGTATCTGCATCGATAAAGGTGAGAGCGACAATCGCCCAGAGGAAAACCATCGCACCGATTGCCTGCCATCCCCAGCCGAAATGCCACGCTGCGTAGGCGGACAAGACGCCGGTAAGCAACTCCACGAGCGGATACCGGATGCCGATCGGGTTTTTACAACCGGCGCATTTTCCGCGTAGGGCAATATAAGAGATCAGGGGAATGTTTTCGATGGCGCGAATCGGCCGCTTGCACGCGGGGCAGCAGGATGGGGGCACAGCTAGATTGAAACGATCCTTGACGGCTGCTTTTTCGCCGCGCAATTCTGCCGCCTGCGCATGCCATTCCCGCTCCATCATTTTGGGAAGCCGGAAAATAACGACATTCAGAAAACTGCCGACGCAGAGGCCGACGAAAAAAGAAAGCCCGGTAAAAAACCAGGCTTCGTGCAATAAATCCATCGGATTTCTTTTTAAACCACCGCACCGAGTTTGAAAATGGGTAGGTACATGGCGACAACCATCCCACCGATGAGTACGCCGAGTACCACCATGATAACGGGTTCCATTAGGCTGGAAATGCCTGCAACGGCGTCATCCACCTCGGCCTCAAAGAAATCGGCGACCTTGCTCAGCATGTTGTCCAGCGCGCCGGATTCTTCACCGATCGCCGTCATTTGAATGACCATGCTGGGAAAGACGTTTGCGTTTTGCATGGCATTGGTCAAGCTTGTGCCGGTGCTGACTTCCTGCTGAATCCGTTTGGTGGCTTCCTGATAGACATGGTTGCCGGACGCGCCGCCAACAGAATCCAGCGCCTCGACGAGCGGCACCCCGGCCGCGAACATGGTGGAGAGCGTTCTGGCCCATCGTGCAATGACCGCTTTTCGAACCAGCGAGCCAAATATAGGCATCTTGAGAAACCAGCGATCAAAAGCGATTTGCAGCGCCGCTGAACGTTTGTAGTAGGCGAGGAAACCCCAGATGCCGCCGATCAGTACGCCGAAAATCAACCACCAGTATTCGACGAAGATGTCGGAGATCTTCATTACCACCAGTGTCGGTGCGGGGAGGTCCGCGCCGAAACTTGTGAACACCTGTTTAAAGGCGGGGATCACAAAAATCATGATGACCGCGGTGATGATAAAAGCGACGACGATAATGGCAATTGGATAAATCAGCGCAGATTTAATCTTGCCCTTGATCGCGAGAATCTTTTCTTTGTAGGTCGCCAAACGGTCCAGCAAGGTTTCCAGAATACCGGCTTGTTCGCCTGCCTGAACCAGATTGCAGAAGAGCTGATCGAAGTACAGGGGGAACTTGCGGAAAGCAGAGGCCAGATTGGATCCAGTCTCCACGTCCGTTTTGATATCGTTGAGGAGCTTGGTGACTTGAGGATTCGCATGGCCTTTAGCCACGATATCGAAGGACTGCAGTAAAGGCACGCCGGCTTTCATCATGGTTGCCAACTGACGGGTAAACAAGGTCACGTCTTTTTCGCTGACCTTTTTCCCGCCGGAGGTGCGTTGGGCTTTGACTTTGGTGACGGTGACGCCTTGACGGCGAAGCGTTGCGCCGACAACGTGTTTGCCCCCCGCGCGCATCTCCCCGCGCACGTGTTTACCACCGCGGTCCTTCCCTTCCCAAACAAAAACTTTCTCTCGGACCGCTTCGCGTTTAAGGGCTGCCGTTGCCATATTATTTCTTCCTCTGCTTTACTTTCGCGAATGCTCGCGCAGTAGTTGGATCAGTTCCGCATTGTGCTTGCCGGGGGAGGCGGCTAAGGGCGTCTTATGTCCCCGAGCGTGATGCCTGTCACGCGCCGCTTATGACGACGCCATAAATCAACAAGCCACACAGCCTGCTACGCGGATCATGCAGAGAGCAGCCCTTGGTGTAAAGCCTAAAGGTTCACACCTAAGCGCATGAAGCGTAAGAATTTGTAGGAATTAGGCCGCAGTCGCGGTTTGTCCGAGGGGTTTGAAAAGCCGCACGGTCTTAATCACCCGATCCTGGGTTTGGACGACTTCCATCGCCACCCCCTCGATTTTCAACCCCACACCGGATTCGGGGATGTCTTCGAGGTATTCCAGGATCAGACCATTCAGCGTTTTCGGCCCCTCGGTGGGCAACTGAAGACCAAGTTGCCGGTTGAGATCCCTTAGGCTGAGCCCGCCCTCCACGAGGACCGAATTCTCGGCATCCCACCTTAGTGCGGACGGTTTCATCGGTGCCGCGGTAGTGAACTCGCCGATGATTTCTTCGATGATGTCCTCTAAGGTCACCAAGCCTTGCAGTTCGCCGTATTCGTCTACGACAAAAGCAACCCGCTCTCGGTTCTCCTGGAAATACTGTAATTGGTTGAGCGCACCGGTTTCGCCAGGTACGAAATACGGGTCTGCCAATGTTTCCTCTAAAGCCTCTTTCGATAGTTCGCCGTCTTTGACGACGGCCAGTGCGCGGCGTAGATGCAATACACCTACGACGTTGCCCATTTCCCCGCGATACGCGAGTAAGCGTGTGTGGTAACTCGTCGTGAGTTGTTGCAGGAGCGTCTCTGCCGGCAGATCGAGATCGATTCCCTCAATCTGCGTCCGTGGCACCATCACATCCTCGACGGTGATTCGCTCCAAGTCGAATAGATTCACCAAAATCGAGGAATGTTTTTTCGGCAGGAAGTGGCTATGTTCCAGCACGAGGGAGCGCAATTCCTCATTGCTCAGTTGTTGCGAATCTCCATGGGGATTGATGCGAAAGATCCACAGCAGCGCACTCGAAAAGAGATTAATGAACCATACGATCGGATAAAGAATCCTGAGAAGGGGACCCAGTACATAGGCGAGAGGAAGCGCAATCTTTTCCGGGTAAGCCGCTCCAATCACCTTCGGTGTGATTTCAGAAAACACCAAAATCAAAAAGGTGATGGATAAGGTGCCGAGCATCAACGCCACTTGATCTTGTCCGAACAAGTCGATGGTGATGACGCCGACGAGCGTCGCGGCCGCGGCATTGACAAGGTTGTTGCCGAGCAGAATGACGCCGAGCAAGCGGTCCGTGCGCGCCAGAAGGTCTGCAGTCCGTTTGGCCGCTTTACTTCCCATCCGGACCATGGCTTTGAGCCGGTAACGGTTCAAAGCCATCATGCTCGTCTCGGCAATGGAAAACAGGCCGGAGACGACCAACAGCACCGCCAGGATGCCGAATTGATGTGCGAGAGGAAGTCTATCCATTGGGCTGCTCTCGCCCACTCATGTCAACGCTCGGCTGAGGACAACCTCAAGCACAAATCGCGAGCCTACATAGGCGAGCAACAGGGCGAAAAAGCCGGCGAGCGTCCAACGCAATGCGCGTCGGCCGCGCCATCCATAGAAACGGCGGCCGGCCAGCAAGCCGCCGAAAATCAACCAGGACAAGCTTGCAAACAAGGTTTTATGGCTGAGGCGGAAGGGCTGATGAAAAAGGCTTTCGGAGAAAAGAACGCCACTGATCAGCGTCAGCGTGAGCAAAACAAAGCCGAGGCCTAGCATACGGAACAGGAGGGTTTCCAGGGTCAGCAGCGGCGGTAAATTCGCCCAAGGCCCGCCAAGCAAACCGTTTCGCGCCGTCCCGGGCGTTTCGCGATGCAGCTTACGTTCCAGTAACGCCATTAATACCGCATGCATTGCGGCCAGGGTGAACAGGCTATATGCGGCCATTGCGACAACCAAATGCGCACGAAATTCGAATTGCTGACCGTAGGTGGGCGGTAAAAGCCCGGAGAAAAGCGCGGGCAGAAACGCGCACAAGCCCGCCAGGGGAAGCGCTACGGCGTTCATCCCCTGTAGATCGACGAACAGGCTTTCAACCCAATACACGAGGACTGCAAGCCACATGGTCACCGACAAGGCTTGCGCAAATCCAAAGCGCATATGCGGACCTGCAAAGAGATCCGTATAAAGCAGCCAGGTGTGCAGCACAAACGGTATGAGCACGGCGAGGCGTTCCCAAGGCGAAATACGCGCTTGCGGCTTACCGAGCCAGCGCGTCCGCCAGAAATAAAAACCCAACAGCGAATAGAGAATCGCCGCCAAGCCGTGCAGTAGAATACCCTCCATCGTCCGCAGTTTATCCCATCCGAATTTCTTCCCATGCTTGAGAATCTGACCCAGAGACTCTCCCGCGTCGTGAAAACGCTGCGCGGCGAGGCACGCCTCACCGAAGACAATATCTCCGATGCGCTGCGCGAAGTGCGCATGGCCTTGCTGGAAGCCGACGTTGCCTTGCCGGTCGTAAAGGACTTCATTGCCAAGGTCAAAGAAAAGGCGTTGGGCGAAGAAGTCATTGGTAGCTTGTCGCCGGGGCAGGCGCTGGTGGGCGTCGTTCATCGCGAATTGACCGAGCTGATGGGCGGGACCAACGCCGATCTGGAACTGAATGTCGCTCCGCCGGCAGTGATTCTGATGGCCGGTTTGCAGGGTGCAGGTAAGACCACGACAGTGGGCAAGCTTGCAAAGCTGTTGAAGGAAACGCAACGCAAAAAGCCGTTACTCGTTTCTTGCGACATCTATCGCCCGGCGGCGATCGAACAATTGAAGACTTTGGCATCGCAGGTCGGCGTCGATTTTTTTCCTTCCGATGCCAGGCAAAAACCCGTCGAGATCGCGCTAGCCGCCGTCGATCACGCTCGCCGCCACTACAACGACATCTTGCTTGTCGATACCGCCGGTCGTCTTGGCATCGACGAAGCAATGATGCAAGAGATCGCTGCATTGCATGCGGCACTCAAACCGGCGGAGACGCTTTTCGTCGTCGACGCGATGCAAGGCCAGGACGCCGTCAATGTGGCGAAGGCATTCAATGACGCGCTTCCCTTAACGGGGGTGGTGCTCACCAAGCTTGATGGCGATGCGCGTGGCGGCGCCGCCTTGTCGGTTCGTCACGTGACCGGCAAACCCATCAAGTTCAGCGGCGTTGCCGAAAAGCTCAATGGGTTGGAAGTTTTCCATCCTGAACGCATGGCCTCCCGTATCTTGGGTATGGGCGACATCCTGTCCCTCGTGGAAGAAGCGAGGAAAGGAGTCAATGAAGACGATGCCAAGAAACTCGCGGACAAGTTCAAAAAGGGTAAAGGCTTCGATCTCGACGATTTCAAAGCGCAGATCATGCAAATGAAGAAGATGGGCGGCATTTCCTCGCTCCTCGATAAGCTGCCTGCTCAATTCGCTCAGGCTGCGGCCCAATCGCCGCAGGGGATGGAAGAAAAAAATCTGCTGCGCATCGAAGGCATGATCAATTCCATGACGCCGCTCGAGCGTGCCAAGCCAGAATTGATCAAAGCATCGCGCAAACGGCGGATCGCAGCCGGCAGCGGGGTGCCGGTTCAGGAGCTCAACCGACTGCTGAAGCAATTCGAGCAAATGCAGAAGGTCATGAAAACAATGCAAAAAGGGGGCATGCAGAAAATGATGCGTTCAATGAAGGGCATGCTGCCCGGGATGCGTTGAAATTCCACTCCAAGCCTTGCCAATCAAGGCCTAAACCCTTTAAAATCGCAGACTTTTTTAATGCCGCCCGTCTTGGGTGGAACCCGGAGTTTTCCCATGGTTGTTATTCGCCTTGCCCGCGGCGGCGCTAAAAAGCGCCCGTTTTTCAATATCGTAGCCGCCGATGCGCGCGTTGCCGCGACCGGTCGCTTCATTGAACGCGTGGGCTTCTACGACCCCAAGGCGCCTGAAGGCCGTGAAGGTCTTCGTCTCAACGGCGAACGCATCGCGTACTGGAAA
>DATEOW010000025.1:0-7640 GCA_035273665.1 Burkholderiales bacterium
CGCGCGCGATCGAGCAAGATCTGCGCTCGCAAAACCGCCGCACCGCTCGACTTGGGGCCGACAGGCGCGGTCAGTTTCGCGTCATTGACGATAGTCGGCGTTAGATCGAGAACAACCTGAGGTGCGGCGTGTGCGAAGGAGACGTACATTGAAGCGGCGATAAAGCACGCAATTGAATTCCGCGTCATAAGGTTCTTTTCTTAAGCAGTGCCTTCGACACTGCAAGTAACGAACCTGTCTTATTTAAGGCGCTCTGCGACCCACTGAGAAACCGAGGCCAAGGCGCCGGGCACTTTTGCCGGTTCGGTGCCCCCCGCTTGCGCCATATCCGGGCGACCGCCGCCTTTGCCGCCCACTTGTTGCGCGACGAAGTTCACCAATTCGCCAGCTTTCACTTTTGCGACAAGGTCAGGCGTGACGCCTGCGATCAAACTCACTTTGTTGCCATCACTTGCGGCCAGTACGACCGCGGCGGATTTCAATTTATCGCGCAGCTTGTCGAGCGTTTCACGCAAGGTCTTGACGTCCGCGCCCTCAAGCGATGCAGCAAGCACCTTGATGCCATTGACGTCCTGCGCTTGATTGAACAGTTCGTCGCCTTGCGAAGCCGCCATTTTCGACTTCAGACGAAGCAGTTCACGCTCCAACGCACGAACGTTATCGAGCACCTGCGCGATTTTCACCGGGAGTTCCGGCGCAGGCGCCTTCAACTCGTTCGCCGCGCGCTCTAAAAGACGTTCCTGACGCTGCACATAAGCAAGCGCAACATCGCCGCAAATCGCTTCGACGCGCCGCACGCCCGCCGCTACGCCGCTCTCGGACACGATCTTGAAAAACCCGATGTCTCCCGTGCGGAGAACATGCGTGCCGCCGCATAACTCGCGCGAACTACCGATGTCGAGCACGCGTACCTCATCGCCATATTTTTCGCCGAACAACATCATGGCGCCGGATTTCTGCGCCTCGGCGATCGGCATCACGCGCGCGTTGGTCGCATGGTTTTCCAAAATCTCGGCATTCACCAGCTGTTCGACGCGTCGAATCTGCTCATCCGTCATCGGCGCGTTATGGACAAAGTCGAAGCGGGTTTTCTCGGCATCGACGAGCGAGCCTTTTTGCTGGACATGCGGGCCGAGCACTTCTCGCAGTGCCTTGTGCATTAAATGTGTCGCGGAGTGATGGCGCACGGTGCGCGCACGCGCCTGCATGTCGACGCGCGCAGTGATGTTAGCGCCAACGGAGACCGTGCCTGTTTTTACAACACCGTGATGACCGAAAACCGCCGCTTGTAACTTCTGTGTGTCTTCTACAGCGAAGATGCCGTTCGTCGCGCGCAATTCGCCGCGGTCGCCGACTTGACCGCCGGACTCGGCATAAAAAGGCGTGTGGTCTAACACCACAATGCCCATGTCGCCCTCGCTTAACTGCTCGACCTGCGCGCCTTCCTTGTAGAGGGCGACGATCTGCCCTTTCTCCTCAAGCTTTTCGTAACCGTGGAAGGTCGTCGCAACACCGCTGTACTGCAGATTTGCGGCAACCTTGAATTTACCGGCCGCGCGCGCTTGCTCTTTTTGACGACTCATCGCCGCATCGAATGCCGCGTCGTCCACCGTCATGTTTTGTTCGCGGCAAATGTCGGCCGTTAGATCGAGTGGAAATCCATAGGTATCGTGCAGCTTGAACGCGGTCTCGCCATTGAAGACGGTCCCACCGCTTTTCTTCGTCGACCCCAGTTCGGCTTCGAGAATCGCCATGCCGTTTTCAATCGTGGCAAAGAAGCGCTCTTCTTCCTGCTTGAGCATGTCCGCGATGCGCGACTGATTCGACACCAGTTCGGGATAGGCCTCGCCCATTTCCTTGACGAGATCGGGCAGCATGCGGTGAAAGAACGCAGCGCGCGCGCCGAGCTTATAGCCGTGACGAATCGCTCGACGAATAATGCGGCGAAGGACATAGCCGCGTCCTTCATTGCCGGGGATCACCCCGTCGGCGATCAGAAAAGAACAGGCGCGAATATGGTCCGCCAATACCTTGAGCGAGGGATTGTCTAGATCGCTCGTTTTCGTTTCGCGCGCGCCGGCTTTAATGAGCGCCTGGAAAAGATCGATCTCGTAATTCGAATGCACGCCTTGCATCACAGCGGCCATGCGCTCGAGTCCCATGCCCGTATCGACGCTCGGCTTGGGCAGCTTATGCATGACCCCCGCTTCGTCGCGATTAAATTGCATGAACACGTTGTTCCAAATCTCGATGTAGCGATCGCCGTCCTGCTCCGGCGATCCCGGCGGACCCCCTTCGACATCCGGACCGTGGTCATAGAAAATTTCGGTACAGGGGCCGCAAGGACCCGTGTCGCCCATCATCCAAAAATTGTCGGAGGCGTAGCGCGCGCCTTTGTTATCGCCGATCCGCACGATGCGCTCTTTGGGGACACCGATCTGTTTATTCCAGATCTCGTAGGCTTCGTCATCCTCTTCGTAGACCGTCACCCACAGTTTTTCGGGGGCGAGGCCGAAGGTCTTGGTCAGCAATTCCCAAGCGTAAGCAATCGCATCCTGCTTGAAGTAATCGCCGAAGCTGAAGTTACCCAGCATTTCGAAGAAGGTGTGATGCCGAGCGGTGTAGCCGACATTCTCCAAGTCGTTATGTTTGCCACCGGCGCGCACGCACTTTTGCGATGTGGTCGCGCGGTTGAAGGGACGTTTATCGAAGCCGAGAAAAACATCCTTGAACTGATTCATGCCCGCGTTAGTGAACAGCAAGGTCGGGTCATCGTGCGGAACCAAAGAACTGGAAGCGACGATCTGATGCCCCTTGGAGGCGAAGAACTGGAGGTACTTGCTGCGGATGTCGGCGGACTTCATGAAAAAGCGCTAAGGCGCTCAAGATCGAGCGCAAATGATTGAAAGGCGTAGATTTTCGCCGGAATACCCCGCAGGCGCAAACTTTGAGGAAAGTGGCCTGTTCAGCCCTGTTCGAAAAGGGCTTTAGGCGTCGCGGGCGAGTCGCAAACCACTAAATTGCCAGCGCGCCTCCGGCCCGAAGAAGTTGCGATAGCTCGCGCGAATATGCGTGCGCGGCGTCGCGCAGGAGCCGCCGCGCAGCACAAACTGGTTGCACATGAACTTGCCGTTGTATTCGCCCAGTGCACCGGCAACGGGTTTGTAACCCGGATACGCTGAATAACTGCTCGCCGTCCACTCCCACACGTCGCCATAAAGCTGGTGGAGCCCATGCGTTTCTTCTGTGCTGGGCATGGGATGCAAGCTGTCGCTTTCAAGCAAATTTCCTTCAACCGGAACTCCGGCGGCCGCCCATTCCCATTCGTATTCGGTGGGCAAACGCGCGCCGGCGTAGCGCGCATAGGCATCGGCTTCGAAGAAACTTAAATGACAGGCCGGTTCGTCAAGCGCAAGTTCGCGAACGCCGCGCAAGGTGTGGACAAACCACCGACCGTCACGCATCTGCCAGTACAAAGGCGCCTGCCAATTTTGAGCACGCACGGTGTCCCAACCGGCGGAAAGCCAGAGTTCGGGACGTGCATAACCGCCGTCATGCATGAATTCGAGGTATTCGCCGTTGCTTACGGGGCGCGAGGCAAGTTCGAAGGCATTGAGATACGCGCGATGACGCGGACCTTCGTTGTCGAAAGCGAAGCGCAGCCCTTCATGACCAAAGCTGTGCAGGCCGCTGCCGAAACGCAGCCATTCCACCGCACCGGGTGTGCCATGGGGAATCAAACGCTCACCCCCCTTGTAAGCGGGTGCGAGGGGATTACATCCGAACAGATGCTTGATATCGGTGAGTAGTAACTCCTGATGCTGTTGCTCGTGCTGCAAACCGAGTTCGATGACGCAAGCCACTTCCGCGCAGACACCGCGCGAAAGAAGTTCGAGAAGCTGCTGATCGATCGCACACCGGTAGGCCATGACCTCGCGCCGCGAAGGGCGCGTCAACAGCCCTCGCTGCGGCCGCGCATGCTGCGCACCCACAGTCTGATAGTAGGAATTGAAAAGGACACGGTATTGCGGATCGAAATGCCGATAGTCGGCAATCTGCTTTTCCAGCACGAAGGTTTCAAAGAACCAGGTCGTATGCGCCAAATGCCATTTGGCCGGACTGCAATCGGGCATCGACTGAACGGCACAATCCTCGTCCGACAGCGGCGCGCTTAAAGCCTCGGTTGCCAGCCGGATCGACTGGTACTGGCGCGCAAGCGGAGCGGCGTCGACGGCACTTCCTGAAACCAGACGTGCGTAGGCGGGCATAGCGCCTCCAGTAAAACGTGGTCGGTGTTGTTATTGTGCAAGGCTGAGTCCCGCGATTGCGGGGGAACTTCATACTAGCCTAATTTCTGGAATCGGCTAGCGTCGCCGGCGAACACTTTAATTGCTGCCGCTTTCCCGAATAACGCGTTGAATTGCTTCCGATGAGAACCCGCGCGCTTGGAGAAAACGGTACTGCTTGGCCTTTTCCTCAGCACTTTGCGGTGTTTTACCGAAACGTTTGAGCCACGCCCCGCGCGCGCGCGCAATTTCGGTCGATCGTAACGCCGCCGCCACTTGGGTTGTGTCGGCGACGCCCTGCATCCGAAGTTCTTGGACGATGCGTGCGCTGCCGTAACGCGGCGCCAAACTGTGGGCGCGCGCTTCAGCGTAGCGCTGGTCGGAAAGCAGTTTGCGGCGTTCGAGGTCGTCGAGCAAGGCGCTGAGGTCGTCGCCTTCGACGATATGCGCAATCAACTTCCGCGCGAGTTCGGCCCGGCTGTGTTCACGCCGAGCGAGCAGGCCGATGGCCCGCTCGCGCAGAGTTTTGCTCATTCAGCCGCGACTTCCGCCAGGAGGACGGGATTGTTGACGCCGACTTTCTCGCGCACCAGCGCTTCGATTTCCGCGGCCATTTCAGGATGGTCGCGCAGAAATTCACGCGCGTTGTCCTTGCCCTGACCGATGCGGTCTTTCTTGTAGCTGTACCAAGCGCCGGATTTTTCGACGATGTCGTGCGCCACACCCAACTCCAGGATTTCGCCTTCGCGCGAAATGCCTTCGCCGTACAGAATGTCGAAAATCGCTTCGCGGAAAGGCGGCGCGACTTTGTTCTTGACGACTTTGACGCGGGTTTCGTTGCCGATGACTTCGTCGCCTTTTTTCAGCGAACCGATACGGCGGATATCGAGCCGTACCGACGCATAAAATTTGAGCGCGTTCCCGCCGGTGGTGGTTTCGGGGCTGCCGAACATGACGCCGATTTTCATGCGGATCTGGTTGATGAAAATAACCAGCGTATTCGTGCGCTTGATATTGCCGGTGAGCTTGCGCAGCGCCTGACTCATCAGGCGGGCTTGCAGGCCGGGCAGGGAATCGCCCATTTCGCCTTCGAGTTCGGCTTTGGGCACGAGTGCCGCGACCGAGTCGATCACGATGACGTCGATGGAACCGGAACGCACCAGCATGTCGGCGATTTCCAGGGCCTGCTCGCCGGTATCCGGTTGCGAAATCAGGAGTTCGTTGATGTTGACGCCGATTTTCTGAGCGTATTGCGGGTCGAGCGCGTTTTCCGCGTCGATGAAGGCGGCCGTGCCGCCCATTTTCTGGATTTCGGCGACGACTTGCAGTGTCAGGGTCGTCTTGCCGGAGGATTCCGGTCCATAGATTTCGACCACGCGGCCGCGCGGCAATCCGCCGACGCCCAGCGCGATGTCCAGGCCGAGGGACCCGGTGGAAACCACCTGTACATCCTGCACGGCATTGGAGTCCATGCGCATGATCGAGCCCTTGCCGAACTGCTTTTCGATCTGCGCCAGCGCCGCGGTCAGGGCCTTGGAACGGTTTTCTTCCATGATGTTGCTGAGATCCTTGTCTGAGTGCACGTTATTCTCCCATGAACAAAATAAGCGATGTCCTACGCCGCGGAGTGTGCAACCGGCGCTGGCTCAACACGCGAGCCTGCGGTTCCGCAGATCAGCCGGGGGCACTATAACGCTGCACTGGGAATGTGTACAGTAGTCCGTACAGGTTTTTTATACAGCCCTTTTCGCCTAGTCCGGCAACCGGCTGAGCAGCCCTTGCAACGCCGCGATGACGGCTTGCCGGCGTATCGACTCCCGGTCACCCTTGAAGTGCTGCGTGCGCGATTCGGCGGCGCCTTCTTGAATCGCCCAGGCAAAACACACCATGCCGACCGGCTTATCCGGTGTGCCGCCGGTGGGACCGGCAATGCCCGTGATCGATAACGCGGCTTGCGCCCGGCTACGGGAGAGCGCGCCCGCCGCCATTTCGCGCGCCGTCTCTTCGCTCACCGCGCCAAAGTCGGCCAGCGTCTGCGTCTTCACGCCCACGAGATCTTGCTTGGCTTCATTGGAATAAGTGACGAGTCCACGATCGAACCAAGCGGAACTACCCGAAATGGCCGTCAGTGCCTGGGCCACCCAACCACCGGTACAGGATTCCACTGTCGTGAGCTTCCAGCGCCGCACCGTGAAGGCTTGCGCGACCTGCACCGCCAGTCCGCTGAGTTGTGTATCCGGTTCGGTGTCCATTCGCGTCGTGGAGTATGGAAGAATGCACCCGCCCTCCTCGGCGGATGCATTCGATCAATCAGGCGATGCTATCGCCCGATCAAGATGAAGATCCCCGCAGCGATTGCGAGAATCCCCATGAGCATCGGCAACCCGGAAAAGCTAAGGCCGGCGAGCGCAATCAAGCCGCCCAGAATCAGCCAGATCGCCAGTAAAAGAAGCCCGATGTTTTTTGTTATAGCTGCCATTCTTGAATCCCCCTCTTGTTTAAGTTGAACTACGGCGTGAAACACCTGAAACGTCGAATCTTTTAGACCTTATCAGCGCGAAAAATCAAATAACCGCCTTGGCGGGAATACACCTTAACCGGATGCTTTAATTCGATGAGGAAGGCCGCAATAGAGAGCGCGATGGCGAATAAAGATACGAGTGTAACGGCCACTGCCGACGCTCTTAGATCGCCCGTGAAACTTCCGATAATCATTGGAACACACGGCAGCAACATCAAAGCACGCCACCATGTTGGATGTTGATAGGGCTGAAGTGTACGCATCCCGCGTATTGGCGGAATGATCAACAGAGCGCTTAGAAGCAGCACTACCAATATCTCAGGCAGCGTGAATGCAGCGAGAAACTGCCGAAATAGAAATATGGGCGCTGTGGAGAACAAAGCCAAACCAAAGAACATCCATTTGGTCCGCCTCCATGACGGCGGTAGTGCTTGCGCATCCCGATCCCGCAACGGAGATTTTGGCGGTGCATAAGGATTCATATCCATGACGAACCCTAACTCACTATCGATTTGATCACGGCCAACAATAGCAGGGTATAGCCCGCCGCGAGCAAGTCGTCGAGCATCACGCCCAACCCGCCCTTCACGCGCCTTTCAATCTGTCGGATCGGTACCGGTTTGACGATATCGAAAAAACGGAACAGGCCAAAGGCGAGCAACTGCCACCACCAGCCCGCAGGCGTGAAGCAAAGCACCAGTAGAAACGCGACGATTTCGTCAAAGGTGATGCTGCCCGGATCTTGCACGCCCATCGCACGCGTCGTGCGCTCGCTCGCCCAGATGCCGACGAGGAACAGGACAACGCAAAGAATCAGCACGCCAAGCGGACTC
>DATEOW010000026.1:0-3033 GCA_035273665.1 Burkholderiales bacterium
ATTCGCGCAGACCCGTGCCATCTCGAACAGCGGCGCCACCAGGCCATAGGTCGCGCCGCGATGCGCCACGCATTCGCCGATCGCATACACCCGCGGGTCGAACGTCTGCAGCGTGTCGTTGACGACGATGCCGCGGTCGCAATGCAAGCCGGCCAATTCGGCCAAGGCAGTGTTGGGGCGGATGCCGATCGCCATGACGACCAGGTCGGCGACGATTTCACTGCCATCCTTGAATTTCACGCCTTTCACGTGACCAGTTTCATTGCCGAGGATTTCGCTGGTTTGCGTGTTCAGTAAAAAGTGGAGGCCCTTGTGCTCGAGCGAACGCTTGAGCATGTCGGCCGCCGTCTTGTCGAGCTGGCGTTCCATCAGCCAATCCATCAGATGTACGACCGTCACATTCATCCCACGCAGCTTGAGTCCATTGGCCGCCTCAAGCCCGAGCAAACCGCCGCCGATCACGACGGCGTTTTTATACTTCTGCGACGCTTCGATCATCGCATCGGTGTCCTGGATATCGCGATAACTCAACACGCCTTCGAGATTCGCGCCGGGAATCGGCAACATGAACGGGTTCGAACCGGTTGCGAGCAGCAGGCGGTCATAGTTTTCTTCGGTGCCATCCTCCGCGATCACTTTTCGTGCGCGGCGATCGATCTTCACCACCTTCTTGTTGAGGTGAAGTTTGATGTTATGGTCTTTGTACCAGTCAAGGTCGTTGAGCATGATGTCCTGGATGGTCATCTCGCCCGCCAATACCGGCGACAATAGAATGCGGTTGTAGTTGGGATGCGGCTCGGCGCCGAATACGGTGATGTCATAGAGATCGGGCGACAGCTTGAGCAGTTCTTCGAGCGTGCGCACGCCCGCCATGCCGTTGCCGACCATGACTAACTTCATGCGTTTCATTACTGATACTCCCGCTTCTAGGCGGCGTTGCGCAGGGCCTCAGCCTCGGCCGCGATGCACGCCAGATTGACCACGTTTCCGAACACGAGGACCGCGGGGCTGGCAATACCTGCCAACGCGATGTCCCCTTCCAGATGCTCCAGAGTGCTGACCACGCTCCGTTGCGTGGGCAATGTGCCGGACTGCACCGCTGCAGCCGGCGTATCGGGAGTCAGTCCGCCTTGCAGCAGACCGCTCACTATGCCACTTAGGTTGCTGACGCCCATGTAGATTACAAGCGTCGTACCGCTTTGCGCCAGCGCATGCCAGTTCGGCATGCCGCCGTCACGTAAATGCCCGGTGATGAAACTAACGCCATGCGATACGTTGCGATGGGTTACCGGTATTTCAATGGCGCTCAAGGCGCCGATGCCGGCGGTTAAGCCGGGAACAATCTCGTACGCCACACCCGCGGCGCGCAAAGACAACATCTCTTCGCCGCCACGACCGAATACAAAGGGGTCGCCACCTTTCAGGCGCACCACGATGTTTCCTTCTTCGGCGAATTTCACCATCATTTTTTCGATGAAAGCCTGGGGTGTCGATCGACAGCCGCCGCGCTTCCCGACTTCAATGACACGCGCATTCTCTTTGGCGAATTTCAGCGCCGCAGGATTCACCAAATCGTCTATTAATATTACATCCGCGGCACCGATCGCTCGTACAGCTTTTAGCGTGAGCAGTTCGATATCGCCCGGGCCCGCTCCGACTATGAATACTTTGCTTGTGCGACTCATGGAAGCACAGATCAGCAAGGCCTATGCCACTTAAGGGGATGCAAATGATTCAAGCAGATAAAGCACTTGTGGTGCGTCGATATCGAAGACGTGCAAACTGACGGTGCGCGAGGGCATTTTTCGCCCCACTCTGGGGCGCTTCGCGATACAGATCAGACAGCGAAGCTACGCGTTTCCACTGCGGCGATCGCCTTCGCCTGATTCAAATCGGGCACATATCCGCAGGCATAGAGACAACAAGCAATCTGATTGACGATCGGCAGTGGCATCGGCGCTTCGCCGTCAAGCACGCTACGGATATAGGCAGCCGTAGCCTTCGCTTCGATATCGTGTTGCCCGTAGTCGTTTTCCTGCGTCGGCATATGCTCCTGCTCGAACAGTACTTCGGCATTGCCATCGTGCAAAAACTCGATGCGGGGCCGTCGGCGCGGCGCGGCATACGGCTCGCCTTCGGTGCCGCGCATCAATAATGAAGTACCTCCGACTTCCAGCAGCACTTCTTTTTGCATTTGGAGATAGTCCGGATGCGTAACGCCTACAACACGCATCCCGCCGGTATCGAAGGGATCGATCATTTTCGCAACCGTGTGAGCGCTATTTCGCACACCGAGGCGGGCGCGCAAAGCGAGCAATTGCGCCAAGCCGGGCGACAATACCGCCGTAGGAACGAAAACAAGCTTGTTACTGTTTAGATTCCGTTGCGCCTGCGCGAGCGTAGCGCTCGGCAACAGACCCAGCTCTCGAAAAATGTATGCACTCGCGACACGTCCATAACCTTCGAGCAAACCATGCACGAGGACCGGAATGCCGAGGCGTTGGAGGGCGAAGGCAATAAGCGGTACCAAATTCGGCTGTTTGCGCGCGCCGTTATAGGACGGCAAAACGACCGGTTTCACATCGTTCGCAGGGGCAACCAAGCGATGAATGCGGCCGCTAAGCGCAGCATAAAAACCGGTGAGCTCCGTCGCGGATTCCGTCTTCATGCGCAATGCGAGCATGATCGCGCCCATTTCCATTTCGGGCACGCCACCATCGAGCATTGCACCGAACAGCAGTTCCGCCTGCTCTACATTGAGGTTGCGGCTACCGTGGGCTCCGCGGCCGATCTCGCGAATCAAATGTCCCCAGCTCATGCTTTGTCCCTTCGACAATGCCCACTCGTAAGCACTAATCAAGCCGCCTTTTCCATTTTTTGCGAGACGCACATCCGTCGCAGTTCGGGCAAGCAAGACCCGCATTCTGTGCCGCATTTCAGTGTAGCTTGCAAAACAGTGAAGTCAGCCCCTTGTTTGAGCGCTCGCTGAATTTCCGTTTCGGCGACATCGAGACAATTGCAGACGATACGTCC
>DATEOW010000027.1:0-18725 GCA_035273665.1 Burkholderiales bacterium
TTCAGGGGCTCGGGGTTGTAAACCCTTGCAACACAGCCGACTTGTAGCCTTTGAGTTTGGGCCGTTTCCACTCACCCTGAACGGGTTTTTAACGGCCACTCGCCCGCCATCATTTTGCAAATCTGTTTCAATCGACGGTCCCTCTCCTTCAGCCGGCTTCTCGCAGGGATGCTCGCCGCCCTCGTGGCAGCGCCGGCCGCGCACGCGCAGTTGGGCGCCTTTGTCGTCACCGATGACACTCAACGCTATGAGCTCGTGCGCGATGTCGAGTACATCGAGGACCGTACCTGGACGATGGACTTGCATGAAGCAATGGCGCCCGAGAACGAGGCGCGCTACATCCCCGCCAACGCGCAAGGCGACATCAATTTCAGTTTTTCCCAATCCGCCTATTGGTTGCGCTTCAAGGTCGTCGCGGCAACCGAGAGCCCGCAGGATTGGCTATTGGAGATTCGCTTCCCACCGCTTGACCGCGTCGAAGTCTATGTCCCGGACGAATGGGGCAATCACAATCTTCATGTGCTGGGAGACCGGCAGGCCTTCGGCGAACGTCTTTACCGCCACCGCAATCTCGTTCTGCCTTTCAAACTCCAGAACGGCGCAATTCAGACCATCTACATGCGTGTGACGACCGATGGGACGGTCACACTCCCGATGACGCTTTGGGATCCCATGGCGTTCGCGCAACAAGACGAACTCGCATTGAGTTGGCTCATGCTTTATCTCGGCATGATCTGCGCGCTCGCGATCTATAACCTCGTGCTCTACTTGTCTACAAAAGAGCGCATGTACTTCACCTACGCGAGCTTCGCCGCTGCAATGGGGCTGGCGCAAGCCTCCTATGCCGGCGTGGGCTTTCAATATCTCTGGCCGGAGTTTCCCGCTTGGGCGCATTTTTCGCCCGCTTTGACCTTCGTGCTCGTGGGCGTTCTGGGTTGCGCCTTCACGCGCGACTTTCTCAACACGCGTCAGATGCCCCGCTTTGATCGCATCATCGTCGGTCTCATGTGCGCTTTCGCCTTAGGGACCTTCTGCACGCTGTTCTTTTCGTACTACGTCGGCATCTATGTCAGCTCGACGGTCGCATTGCTGGCGGGCATCGTTGCAATCGCAATCGGCATCCATGGTTTGCGCAAGGGGATGCCTGGCGCACGCTACTTCCTCATTGCCTGGAGTCTTTTAGCGGTCGGCGTGGTCTTGTTCTGCTCCCGCACGATCGGGTTGTTGCCCTCCAACTTTCTCACCACCTACGCTTTGCAGATCGGGTCGGCGTTTGAAATGATGCTGCTCGCATTGGCTCTTGCGAATCGGATCAACAGTCTGCGACGGGAAAAAGAAGCGGCGCAGGAGGACGCCCTTCGCACACAGACCGAGATGCTCGCCGTGCTTCACCGTAAGGAGCATGAGCTCGAAGCGAGCATCGAACATCGCACGCGGGAGTTGGAGGTCGTAAATAAACAATTGCGCGATAACGAAAGTTATTTGCAGGACCTCGCCCACCACGATTCGCTGACTGGCTTAGCAAATCGAGTTTTACTCTATGAGCGAATCGGCCATGCACTCGCCAACCGCCGCCGCGACGGCGGGATGCTTGCGATTTTGCTCATCGACATGGATCACTTCAAGCCGGTAAACGATCGTTACGGCCACGCGGTGGGCGACCATCTATTGGTTGCCATCGCCAAACGCTTCGAGGCAGTCGTGCGTGAGAGCGATACCGTAGCGCGATTGGGCGGTGACGAGTTTGTGGTGTTACTCGAGTCGGTGGCGGATTCGGAATCGGTCGAGCAGGTGGTTACAAAGCTTCGCGCCGAAGCGGCTCGCGTTTTCACTGTCAGCGAATTGAATTTACATGTATCGGCGAGCATCGGTATTGCGCTCTATCCGCATCACGGTGCCGATGCTCAAACCCTGCTTGCGCGCGCCGATGCCGGCATGTACGGCGTGAAGCGTCGAAAACCGATCGCGCTGGAAGCGTTTCCCGCGGATCCCTGAGGCTCAGCAGTCGCCAAGGCGCTTATAGTTGATCTTCATGCTGCCTTTTTGCGCGCGACCGTCTCGCTCCATGTTGTAGTCGTGTTGCAGGCTGAAATTGTCGGCGCTCATGAGATTCGTCGTCACCGTCGCCTCGTATTTTTGCGGTTTGGTACAACTCACCTTAAAACTCTGCACATTGCCTTTTTTGCTCTGATCAAAGGTTTTGCAATCGCCGCCGGGATCGCTTTTTTGCGCGAGTTGCTGAATGTCTTTGGCCATTTCGGGCTTAATGCAGACGTTCTGTTTATGCGCCATCCCCACCATGGCGAACTCCCACAGTCCCGGACGAATAGGCGGTGCGTCCGCCCAAGCAGGTGTCGCACAGCTTGCGCCCAACAGCATGAATATCCAGCCCCGCATAAACTTCTCCCCTGATCGAGATGCGGCAGCCTATGCGGTATTGCGCCACGCTGCAATCGGCCGTCAGGCGTAATGCCGTTCAAGGCCGAATCACTTTTTTCGCCGCACGCCATCGTTTTCTGAGCACGATCGGCAAAGGCTTCGACTGCAATGCCATGACAAGAGAAGCCGCCGCGAATGCTCAGCTATGTCCGTTGGAGCTGGATGGCGTCGCGCCGCCCTGCATGAGCTCGGCCAACGTTTGCCGGAGCCATATTTGAGCGCTGTTGCGATGCGTACGCTCATGCCATACGGCCGCGATGGTGAGATGTGGAATATCAAAAGGGAGATCGAGCACATGCAAACGCATGTTGTAATTTCGCGCCAGGCGCTCGGGCAACACACCGATCATGTCCGAGCGGGCCACCAACTCCGGAACCAGCAAGAAGTGCGGCACCGACAAACGAACATTACGCTTTAAGCCCATCGATGCGAGTGCTTCATCAATTTGCGCGGCGCCGCCGAAGGTGCGGCCTCGCCGCGTGACGAGTACATGATCGAGCGCGCAAAAATCTTCCACGCTCATGCTGCGCTTCAGCTTTGGATGCTCACGACGGATGACGACCACGAATCGTTCCGCATAGAGCGGCCGGGAACGTACCGCGCCGGGCGCTTGAGCCACGTTAATGATGGCGAGATCTACATCGCCGCTTTCCAACTGTTTACCGATCGCCGCGTACTCTGAAGGTTGCACCTCGAGCCGCGTATGCGGCGCATGCTTTTCCAAGTAGTCGACGAGCTGGGGCAGGATGGCGAACTCGACATAATCGGATGCGGCTATGGTGAATTTCATCCGAGCGCTGCTGGGGTCGAAAGCTTCGTTCTGTTCGACGATGCGGCTGATTTCGTCGAGAACCTGTTTGACCGGCACCGCAAGATCTTCGGCTTTCGAAGTCGGCAACATCCCCCCGGCGGTTCGAAGCAGGAGCGGGTCGCCGAACACCTGCCGAAGACGCGAGAGCGATGCGCTCATCGCCGATTGCGACAACCCCAGCCGCGCGGCAGCTCGGGTCACATTGCGTTCGGACAGCAGCGCATCCAACGCCACCAGCAAGTTCAGGTCGATGTTTCGGATATCCATTAAGGCGATACCATAACGTATTGCCATTGATTTTAAAAATTCCGATGCGACGGCCGTTTCCTTTTGCTGAGCCGAGTGCACTCGGATTGGAGTATCTTACTGAAATGGAAGCGTTATCGCCGTGGTCTCGTATCCGATACCTCAGGCAACGCTAAGCTTTCCACCACCGGTTCATAGGTTCGTTTATTTATTCGTTCGATAATTGTCATTCACCGCATTTGTTGGACTGATACATCGCCCTTGCCTACACTTCGAACCGTAGTGGCTCAATTGTTTCGCAATTGAGCACGCAGACGGTTCCGGGGCATAGCCCGAAAGCGTCTGTCCCACAGGTTTCTCCTCCTCTCCTGTGGACCCTCGGGGCGGCAATCCCTCCTCCTCAGCCGTCCCGAGGTTCTTTTTTTCCTCATCTGCACCGAAACTTCGCGCGTATATGGGTCTTCGCCGCACATCAGAAGCCTAAAAACTGCGTGCTATAGTCGCCGCGCTCATGGGATACCGCTTGTCCACCATCACCACTCGTACCGGAGATTCCGGCGAAACCGGACTAGGGGATGGCACACGTCTATCAAAAGATCATCCACGTATTGTTGCGCTCGGGGATCTCGATGAACTCAATAGCTGCCTTGGAGTTCTTGCTAGCGAGGACTTACATTCAGACATGCAGTCCGCTTTGATTCAAATCCAAAACGATCTTTTCGATCTCGGCGGCGAGATCAGCATACCGGGGCATCGAATGCTCCAGGACTCGCAGGTCGAAACCTTGGAAAGTTGGATCACCCGCGATAACGCCGCATTGCCGCCCTTGACGGAATTCATCCTGCCCGGGGGAAGCAAAGCCGCTGCGTACGCCCATCTCGCCCGCACGATTTGCCGCCGAGCCGAACGCTCAATCGTCCATCTGGGCCGCACGGAGGCAGTGAGCGCCACGGCGCGGATTTACTTGAATCGGCTCTCCGATCTACTTTTTATCTGGAGCCGAGTCATCAACCGCCAGGCCGGGGTGAGCGATCGGCTTTGGAAACGCCGACCATGACCCCCACCCAAAATGACGAGCTGAAGGACTTGCTGTCCGCTTGCGCCCGGCGTGACCAAATTGCCTTTGGACGGCTTTACGAGCGGACATCGGGAAAACTGTTTGGCGTCGCGCTCCGTATATTGAAAAGAGAGGACTGGGCCGAAGAGGTTTTGCAGGACTGCTACGTCAGCATTTGGTCGCATGCCGCCACCTATACCGTGGGTCTGTCGGCACCGATGACCTGGATGACAAGCATCGTGCGGAATCGTTGTCTGGATTGGCTACGGCGGCCCCGCGCAGAGGTGGTATTGGAAAGCGCCGATCCGGACGGCGAAGATCCGCTCGACGCCATGGCGAGTAGCGCACCGGGGCCGCTCGAACTATTGGCGCAATCGAATCATGCACGCGCGATCGCCGATTGCCTGCGCGCACTGGAAGGCAATCCCCGCCAGGCGATCATGCTCGCTTTTTTTGAAGGCTTAACGCACGCGGAATTAGCGGCGCATTTGCGTCAGCCGCTTGGCACTGTCAAGACCTGGGTGCGTCGAGGTCTGGAACGTTTGAAAAGCTGCCTTGAACCGGCCCATTGATCAGCCATAGAAGGAAACGATGCAATACCGCAATAAACCTGCCCTGCAAGAGAAGTTAGCGGCCGAGTACGTGCTCGGCACGCTGCGGGGCGGTGCGCGTCTGCGCTTCCAAGCGT
Source organism: Burkholderiales bacterium (assembly GCA_035273665.1). Classification (GTDB taxonomy): domain Bacteria; phylum Pseudomonadota; class Gammaproteobacteria; order Burkholderiales; family SG8-39; genus DATEEW01. The sequence goes on from DATEOW010000027.1 coordinate 5,242, forward strand.
GGATGCGGGAAGACGCTGTGTTGCGACGGCGCGTCAGTGAATGGGAAACTCGCCTCAATCCGATGACGGAAGCGGTTGTCGAAGTCCAGCCGCATAAGCGGGTATGGAAAGCGATTGAAGCGCGCCTAAACTCGAACACTCAAGCCAAGCCAAGCTTCTGGTCGAGCCTGAATTTTTGGCGCAATTGGGGTTTGCTGATGAGCGGCTTTGCGAGCGCGCTTTGCATCACGCTCGCCGTCCGGCCGGACATGATCAATCTGATGGACGCCGACCTTGTCGCAAAGAGTATGCAACCCTCATACATCGCAGTCCTGCACGCGACAGGACCGAATGAGGAAGAGCTGATGTTCTTGGCTTATGCGGCGCGCAAGTCCGATCAATTGTGGGTTAAGCGAATGGCGCTAGAAGAAGAAGCGACCGCCCACAGCTATGAGCTCTGGGGCATGCCTGCCAAGGCGGGCGACGCGCCCACTTCTCTAGGCGTCATCCCAGCGGGACAAAAAGGGACGATGCAGCTTGCTGCTGTCGCGGATCAGTCGCTCGCGCAATTCCCGCAGCTGGCAATCAGCATCGAACCGGCCGGCGGCTCAAAGACCGGCGTGCCGACAGGGCCGGTTATCGCAAAGGGCGATTGCTTCAAATTTTGGTAGAGGCTTCTGAGCGCTGCGGCGCAAGGCGTACAATGCGCCGGTGCTGCAGCGATTTTTCTCCGCCCTTCGCCGACTCAAACGCGAAACGCTCACCCTGTATTACGCCGCGCGGGATCGGCGCACACCCTGGTACGCCAAGCTTGTTGTCGGTTTGATCGTTGCTTATGCGCTTTCGCCGATCGATCTGGTACCGGACTTCATTCCGATACTCGGTTATGTGGATGAAATCATCCTGCTTCCCATAGCAATCTGGTTCGCATTGCGCCTGCTTCCTGCGCCTGTTGTCGTCGACGCACGCGCGCAAGCCACAACGCTCACGGCTAAAAAACAGCGCGTTGTTTGGGGCGCTTTCTTAGTCATTGCGATCTGGATTGCGCTCGCCACGGGTTGCGGCTTGTTGCTGTATGAAAGTTTCAACGAATGAAGACCGAATGAATCGCGATCATCTCAAGCGCTTCGCGTGGCTGTCGGTTGCCGCCGCGCTCATCACCATCGTCCTGAAAGGCTGGGCGTGGTGGCTCACGGGGTCGGTCGGCCTCTTGTCGGATGCGATGGAATCTTTCGTCAATCTCGCCGCAGCCGTGCTGGCATTGGCGATGTTGTCCCTCGCCGCCCGTCCCCCGGATGAAGAACACGCCTTCGGTTATGGTAAAGCGGAGTACTTCTCCAGCGGCGTCGAAGGTTTACTGATCTTTGTCGCTGCAATCTTCATCGGCTATGCGGCGGTACAGCGCCTTCTCGCTCCACAACCTATCCAGCAGGTGGGCATCGGCATCGCCGTCTCGGTCGTAGCTTCGCTGGTGAACCTCACCGTCGCACGAATCCTGCATCGCGCGGCAAGCACGCATCGCTCTGTCGCGCTGGAGGCGGATGCACAACATCTGATGACCGATGTATGGACCTCCGCCGGAGTGATCGTCGGCGTCGCCGGGGTCGCGTGGACAGGATGGTGGCAACTTGACCCGCTCATCGCGCTCGCGGTTGCCGCGCATATCCTTTGGATCGCCACACAACTCCTGCGGCGCACCGTTGCCGGTTTACTGGACCGCGCCATGCCGATCGAGGAAAGACAAAAGATCCTGGAAGTATTGGATAGCTACGATGCCGCGGGCGTCAGGCATCACGCCTTATTGACCCGCGAGGCAGCGGGGCGTAGCTTCATCAATGTTCATATCCTCGTGCCGGGGGAATGGAGCGTGCAACGCGGTCACGACATGCTCGAAGAGATCGAAGCACGTATTCGCGCGGCCATTCCACATGCCTGTGTGTTCACGCATCTCGAACCCATCGGCGACCCGGCGTCTTATGAGGATATTCAACTCGATCGTTGATTCGCCGACTTGAGTGGTGTCAGGGGTGGTGTCAGGGGTGGTGTCATGGGGGGTGTCATGGAACTCGATCCGCTTTTTCTGTCGCGCTTTCAATTTGCTTTTCTGATCGCCTTCCATTTCCTCTTGCCGGCCTTCACCATTGGTCTGGCTTCATATATCGCCGTGCTCGAAGCATTGCATTGGCGCACCGGCCGCGACGCTTATCTGCGCTTATCCATTTTCTGGACCCGTATCTTCGCCTTATCTTTTGGGATGGGCGTTGTGTCGGGCATCGTCATGCCCTTCCAAATCGGGACGAACTGGAGCCGCTACGCTGAGCAGACCGCGAATGTCATTGCGCCGCTCATGGGCTACGAAGGGTTGATGGCATTTTTCCTCGAGGCGGCCTTCCTCGGCATTCTGCTGTTCGGGCGCGCCCTCGTACCAAAGTGGGCTCATTTCGCGAGCGCAGTCATCGTCGCCTTCGGTACACTCTTCTCCGCTTTCTGGATACTCGCGGCGAATAGCTGGATGCATACGCCCGCCGGCTTCGAGATTGTCGACGGCAACTTCATTCCGACGAGTTGGACCGCGGTCATTTTCAATCCGTCCTTCCCCTATCGTTTCATGCATACGGTAGTTGCGGTTTATCTCACTACCGCGTTTACAGTGATTGGCGTGGCAGCTTATTTTCTACGCCGGGGGCGACACGTCGAAGAAGCGAAGATCATGATCGTAATGGGCCTGCTGTTGAGCGCAGCGCTCTTGCCCACCCAAGCCGTATTGGGCGATCTACATGGACTCAATAGTCTCGAACATCAGCCCGCGAAAATTGCCGCCATGGAAGCGATCTGGGAGGGCGGCCCTGAACAAGCCGCCGTGTTGTTCGCTTTGCCGGACGAAAGTAACGAACGCAACCGCATGGAGATATCGATTCCGGCGCTTGCGAGCCTTTATCTCACGCACGACACACAAGGCGTGGTCCCTGGACTGAAAGATTTCCCGCGCGATGAAAGACCGCCCGTGCTGTTCGTCTTTTTTGGTTTTCGCGTCATGGTGGCGATGTGGTTGATCATGCTCACGCTTACTGTGTGGGGCGGCGTGCTCGCGTGGCGGCGCAAGCTGCAAGGTTCGCCGCGTTTTCTACGCTTGGCGAGTTACAGCATTCCCGCCGGTTACATCGCGGTCACAGCGGGATGGATCACCACCGAGACGGGGCGGCAGCCATGGGTGGTGCACGGTTACTTACGTACGTCCGATGCAGTAACCCCATCGATAACCGGCGGCGATGTCGCGCTGTCATTGCTGCTCTTTGTAGTCGTCTATGCGCTCATCTTCGGCGCCGGCGTCTACTATCTCCTACGCATCGTCAAGCAAGGTCTGCCGGAGCATTTGCCGTCGCGACCGCCCGCCCCCGCTCAGCGGCCGGCTCGACCGCTCTCCGCGGCCACAAACCCGAGCGACGGAGGCTGATATGGCGCTCGATCTCGTACCGCTGTGGACGTTGATTCTCGGTCTTTCCGTTTTTATGTATGTCTTGCTGGACGGCTTCGATCTCGGTGTCGGTATCTTGTTTCTCTCCGCACCGGATGACGATGCGCGAAACTTGATGATGAATTCCGTCGCACCCGTTTGGGACGGCAATGAAACGTGGCTCGTGATGGGCGGAATCGGTCTCTTTGCGGCCTTTCCGCTCGCCTTCGGCATCATCATGCCTGCGCTCTACTTCCCCATATTGCTGATGCTGCTGGGACTGATCTTCCGCGGCGTTGCCTTCGAGTTTCGCCCAACCTCGCTCAATAAAAAGCGGCGCTGGGACCGCGCGTTTTGTTTCGGTTCGCTCGTCGCAACCTTCGCGCAAGGCTGCGTGCTCGGAAAGTTCGTGCTCGGCTTTAGTGTGGAGAATGGACGTTACGTCGGGCACAGTTTCGATTGGTTGCATCCCTTCGTGCTCGCCGTCGGTTTGGGTCTTGTGTTCGGCTACGTATTGCTCGGCGCCACTTGGCTCGTGATGAAAACCGAAGGTCCGTTACAGGATTGGGCGAAAACCCAATCGAAGCGCGCGCTCATCGGCGTGCTTGCTTTCATTGCGATGGTCAGTATCGTCACGCCGTTGATCGAAACAGATATCGCGCGCCGCTGGTTCGAATGGCCGAACCCGGCGCTGCTGGCGCCTATTCCGCTCCTTACGCTTCTATGCGCTTTCTGGATATGGCGCGCCTTACAGCGATCGCGCGATGTCGCACCCTTCATGGGCGCCATGGGATTATTTCTGCTGTGTTATCTCGGCTTGGCGATCAGCCTTTATCCGTACATCGTGCCGCGTCATATCACGCTCGCCCAAGCCGCCGGCGCGCCGCAATCGCAAGCATTCTTGTTGATCGGCACGCTGTTTCTGCTGCCGATCATCTTCACCTATACGGGCTGGTCTTACTGGGTGTTCCGCGGCAAGGTGAAAAGCCATATCGGCTATCACTGAGATCAGGCAAGCTGCACGGTGTAGCATGGCGCCCTTGCAGCACTAGATGGAATAAAAATGAATCCCGTGGGCAACATCCAGAACATGGCGCTTTTCTGCGATTTTGAAAATATCGCACGCGGTGTGCAAGATGCCAAATACGATAAATTCGATATCAGCAAGGTCCTCGAACGACTGTTGCTAAAAGGCAGCATCGTCGTGAAAAAAGCCTATTGCGATTGGGACCGCTACAAGGCCTTCAAAGCGTCGATGCACGAAGCCTCCTTCGAACTCATCGAGATTCCGCACTTACGCCAGTCGGGCAAGAACTCCGCCGACATCCGTATGGTGGTGGACGCACTGGATATGTGCTACACAAAATCGCACGTCAGGACCTTTGTCCTCATCACGGGCGATTCGGATTTCTCGCCGCTCGTGTCGAAGCTGCGCGAGAACGACAAAATCGTTATTGGGATCGGCGTAAAAAATTCGACCTCCGATTTGTTGATGGCCAATTGCGACGAGTTCATTTTCTACGATGACCTGGTCCGCGAGAAGGCGAAACCGAAGGCGCGGAAGAAAGTAGCGAAGCCGAAAGACGCGCCTAAAAACGGTGAGGCGGTAGCGACGCGTAGCGACGAAGAACGTAAAGAAGAAGCGATCGACCTGGTGATGGAAACCGTGGAAGCTTTATTCGCAGAGCGCGGCACGGAAGAAAAGATCTGGGGGTCGATGGTTAAACAGGCGCTAACGCGCCGCAAACCCGGGTTTAACGAGTCCTACTACGGTTTTCGCAATTTTTCCAAACTGCTGGAAGAAGCGCGCACGCGCAACTTGCTCGAACTCGAAAGCGACGAAAAGTCCGGGCAGATCGTCATCCGGGGCTTCAACGTCGATACTTGAGCACTACTCCTGGAAAGCCTCTTCGCGCTTCTTGCGAATCGAAGGCGCCGCAATCACGAGCAACAGCAACACCGCGACGGCGAGCAAAGTGGCGCTGATCGGCCGGGTGAAGAACACGGTCGCATCGCCGCGGGAAATCAACATGGCCCGGCGCAGATTCTCTTCCATCATGGGTCCGAGGATGAAGCCGATGATCAACGGTGCCGGTTCGCATTCGAGCTTGATGCAGACATAACCCAGCACCCCAAACACCGCCATGAGAAACACATCGAAACTGCTGTTATTGAGCGTGTATACGCCGATACAGCAGAAAGTGAGGATCGCGGGATAAAGCAGCCGATACGGTATCGTCAACAACTTGATCCAGATGCCGATCAAAGGCAGGTTGAGTACGACCAGCAGCAGGTTCCCCAGCCACATGCTGACGATCATGCCCCAGAACAGCTCCGGCTTTTCCGTCATCACTGTGGGTCCCGGCACGATCTGTTTGAGAATCATCGCGCCGATCATGAGTGCCATGACCGGGTTAGAAGGAATGCCGAGCGTCAACAAAGGAATGAAGGAAGTCTGTGCACCTGCATTGTTGGCTGACTCGGGCGCAGCCACGCCGCGTATATCGCCATGGCCGAAATTCTTCGGCGCCTTGGCGACCTTTTTCTCCAATGTATAGGCCGCGAAATAAGCGAGCAGTGCGCCACCGCCGGGAAGGATACCGAGCGCGCAACCCAAAGCCGTGCCACGCAGTATCGATGGCGTGCAAAGTCGAAAATCTTCGCGCGTAGGCAGGAGACGCCCCACTTTGGATACGAAGACATCGCGCTTCTCCCCCTGCTCCACGTTGATGAGGATTTCAGCGATGCCGAAGAGCCCCATCGCGATGGTGACAAACTGAATGCCCTCAGCTAACTCGGAAATTTCCAAATTGAAGCGCGAGGCGCCGGAACTCACATCCGTGCCGACCATCCCCAGCAAAAGTCCCAACACCACCATTGCGATGGCCTTGAGCAGGTCCCCATGCGCCAACACCACAGCGGCCACAAGGCCGAGCACCATGAGCGAAAAATAATCCGCCGAGTTGAATTTCAGCGCCAGATCGGCCAAAGGCGGCGCAAAGAACGCGATCACGACAGTCGCTACACAACCGGCGAAGAATGAAGCGATGGCTGCCATGCCGAGGGCCGGGCCCGCGCGGCCTGCGCGCGCGAGCTTGTATCCATCAAGCGCGGTGACGACCGAAGCCGACTCACCGGGCAGATTGACGAGGATAGCGGTCGTCGAACCGCCGTACTGGGCGCCGTAGTAAATGCCGGCGAGCATGATGAGCGCGGCGACCGGCGGCAGTGTGAAAGTCACCGGCAACAGCATCGCAATCGTGGCCGTCGGACCTAGACCCGGCAAGACCCCGATCAACGTACCGAGCAGGACACCGATGAAACAATAGAGCGCGTTTTCCAGGCTGAAGGCGACTTGCGCGCCTAGAAGTAGATTGTCGAATAATTCCACGGCGAATCCTTTTCGCTCTTATTGCCAGGGCCAGATTTTGAAAGGCAACCCGAGACCGTAGTGAAAGACCAATACCGAAAAGAACGCCAACCCCACCGCGAGCAGCAGCACTTTCTGAACCTTCATGCGTCCTGCCGCAAGCACCGCGACAACAACCAGGGAGATAATTGCCGCCACGATGCCGAACGGCCGCAAGAGCAGGCCGAAAAGCACCAACGCAAGAAGAATGATCGCAAGCGGGCGGAAATGAAATTGCGGCACACCTTCGCCGGTGATCGCAGTGCTCTTGCCGAGTAGCACTAGACCGAGGAGCGCCAAGAGCCCGCCGAGAACAGTGGGGAAAAAGGCCGGGCCCATACGGACGGCAGTACCCATTGGATATTCTTGCGCCGCATAGGCGAAGCCCAATCCAATGGCGATAAACATCAGGCCGGCCCAAAAATCCTTGGGCGCTTTAATTTCCAATTTTGAACTCCTCCTGCGCGGCATTGTGCCACAGGAGACCGTTCAATCAGACAAGGCCGTGCTGTTGTAACTCGTCGTGCAACTCGCGTTGGCGATCGAAATAATCGACCAAGCGGTTGGAGGTAAAGCGAAGCCGCTGAGAGAGCATGAGAGACAGCTCCATCAGCACTTTTGCACCCAGCATCGGCTGCTCGGTCAGCACGCGAGCAAGGCTATCCCGGGTTAGAACCGCAATGGTGGACGCCTCTCGCGCGATGCAGCTTGCAAAGCGGGGTTCGCCGTCCAGCATCGACATTTCGCCCAAGGTTTTGCCCGGACCCACCAGCGCCAGTACGCGCGGGACATCGCGGGAGTCTCTTTTAGAAACCTCGATACGGCCCGCGATGATGACGAGCATGAAGTCGCCCGCGTCGCCCTCTTTTAGAATTTGCTGTTCGGGCTGGACCCGATAAGTCCGCATGAAGTGCCCGAGGAGACGGATTTCGGCGAGAGATAGGTTTTCCAGGAGCGGAGATTGCGGCGCCATGCGATGCATGGTGGCGGAGAACTGAGTGCCGTCGCCCAGACTTTCCAGTTTCTGCAGATACGCATCGATCGATTCGCCCATCGCATCCTCCGCCCATTGGTATCCAGTGGTGCGAAAGATTATGCCTAAGCGTCCATCCAAAAGCGCCCCGCCGCGCGCCTAGCGAGGACTTTATTCACTGACCAGCATCGCGAGCTGTACCGCCACCGCGAAAATGCTGACGCCGGACATCCACCGGGCCGCGCGAAGCGATGTCTCCCTTCCGAGGAGAACCGTAGCCGAGAGGATTAACAAGGGGATGAAGCTAAGGACGCCAAGCGCGCCTCCCCCGAAGGGCGAGAGCAAAGCCAAGACAGCCAACGGAAACAACGCAAGGATCCACAGCGACCGACTCGCGGGCAGTGAATGCACCGCTCGCCGGAAGTCGCCGATTCGCATCAAGGGCGAAAAAAGATAGAGGCCGGAAGATATGGTCAGCACCACGACAAACCACAGCGTATGCGAGAGGTTCATCCTCGAAGGAATTTCAAAACTCTCTATATCGGTGAGCCAACTCGGCAAGCCGTATACGGTGCTCGCCAATAGAAACAACAGCACGACGACAGCCGCGCTCGCGAAGACGATCAACACATCCAGCGAGCGCCGCTCGCGACCTGGGGATAGCAAGGCAAAGGTCAAATATGCGCCTGCCAGCAGCAACCCCTGAACATGCGTAATCAGTGCCAACCCCAGGAACAGCCCGGCGAAAATGTGCATGCGGTGATTTTCATCGCGCACACCCGGATAGAAAAACGCGACCGAAGCAAAGACGAAATACTGCAGCGGCGTCAAGCTACTGATCTGGATATGCAGGAATTGCGGAGGAAGGCATAGCCATGCGAGCGCCGCGACATGACCGAGACCTTCGTCCTCCTCGGAAAGGAAGCGCGGCATCAATCCCGCGATGAACAAAGGCAGCAATACTTGCGGAACACGCAGCAGCAAGGGATGCACCGAAATACCGCCTGCACATTGCAACCACAGGGCCAAAAGGTCCGCAAACCGGCCCGGATGCGATTGCGCGTGTTCGAGTAGCGCCACTTCCTCGGGGGTGAGTGGAAGAAACGAGGCGAATACAAGACGGCATACAAGCACCCCCGACAGCAGAAACCAGAGCATGCGTTGCGACCGCAGCTCTTCAAACCAATGCATATGTTTTTCTTTTAAATTCTCACCGAGCGTGAGGGCGGGATGATACGCGCGGTTCAGTGCGATTGCGGCGCTTCAAATAAAAAGAGAGGCACGCGGCCTCTCTTCTTCGCCTCAGAACCGTCTTCCTACGCTGCGGCGACAGTCGCACGGCGCGCTTTCACCGCTTTGCTCAATCGCCGCAAAACGATTGCCGTATCGTCCCAGCCGATGCAGGCGTCGGTGATGCTCTGCGCGTACGCCAGTTCTTTGCCGGCGACCAGATCTTGCCGACCTTCGTTGAGATGCGACTCGATCATCACGCCAAAAATACGACTCTCGCCGTGTTCCACTTGCTGGGCGATGACATCGACGACGTCGATCTGGCGTTTGAATTGCTTTTCGCTATTCGCATGCGAAGCATCGATCATCAGACGTTGCGCCAAACCGGCGGCAGCAAGTTCCTTGCACGCCGCATCAACGCTGGCCGCATCATAGTTCGGCTGCTTGCTGCCGCCGCGCAGGATGATGTGGCAGTCCTCGTTGCCATTCGTCGATACGATCGCCGAATGCCCGGCCTTCGTCACCGAAAGAAAATGGTGCGGCGACGAAGCAGCCTTGATCGCATCTACGGCGATACGCACATTGCCATCCGTGCCGTTCTTGAAACCGACGGCACATGACAAGCCGGATGCGAGCTCGCGATGGACCTGCGATTCGGTTGTCCTCGCACCGATAGCGCCCCAGCTCACCAGATCGGCGAAATACTGTGGGGTGATCATGTCTAGGAATTCGGTTCCCGCGGGAATACCGGCCTCGCTCAAATCAAGCAACAGTTCGCGCGCGGTGCGCAGTCCTTTGTTGATTTGGAAACTGCCGTCCAGATCCGGGTCGTTGATCAGGCCTTTCCAGCCCACTGTCGTACGCGGCTTCTCAAAATAGACGCGCATGACAATGATGAGATCGTCGGCGAGCTCTCGCTTGAGTTCAAGCAAGCGGCTGCCGTATTCCTTTGCCGCGCTGACATCGTGCACGGAACAGGGGCCGACCACCACGACAAGCCGGTCATCCGCACCGTGAAGTACACGATGGATATCCTGGCGTGTGTGAAAGACCAATTCCTCAGCCTGTTTGCTGAGATTGAATTCCCGGATGACATGCGAAGGCGGCGAGAGCTCTTTGATCTCGCGGATACGGACATCGTCGACTTGTCGGCTCATACGGCTGGCAACGGGGCTCAAGGGACGAACTTTATCGGATTGCGGCATGGCAGGCATTCGTGCAACAGAAGCGTTTCATTATATCGCATCGCAGCAGCCTATTCCGCACGGAACCGGACGCTTTGCACACTGGCGCCACGTTGTCGCTATAGAAGCCGGTCCGGCGTGCCGCTACTTCTATTAAGGGTTGCGCATTAGCACTTCGGGACAATGACTGCCAGGCGGGAAATGCGAAGTCGGGCAAGTTTTGTGCTTAGTTGCTGATGCACACCGATGAATGCTCGTGTTAGTTTTTTGCCAAGTGTGCATCAGGAGGTATGGAATGGCTGCGATCGCAAATTTGCCCGCCAGACGCAAACCGAGTGTCGACATCCCCATTGGCGGCTTTAAAGAAGTCTATGACGTCGATGCTGTAGACCGCGCGCTGGCCGAATTGCCCGGCAGCGCAAGCGATGCGCTCAAAGGCGTTTACGAAAAAATGATCAAGCTCGGCGGCACACGCTTCACCGTAAAGCCCGCCGGCATTCCCGCAATGTCGCACCTCTATGATGACCTGCCGAACTTTGGCGAAGTCCTGGACGACATCAAAAAACAGATCGCGCTCTGCTCAAGCAGCGAAGACTCTCTTGAATTAACGCCCATGCTCTTACTGGGCGACCCGGGCATCGGTAAAACGCACTTCGCCAAACGTGTGGCCGAATTACTTGCGACAGGCTTCGGCTTCGTCTCGATGAGTTCTCTCACCGCAGGCTGGATCCTCTCGGGCTCCTCTTCACAATGGAAAAATGCCAAGCCGGGCAAAGTGTTCGATACCTTTTTGAACGGTCAGTTTGCCAATCCGCTGATGGTCATCGACGAGATCGACAAGGCGGGCGGCGATTCCACCTATGACGCGCTGGGTGCCCTTTATACCTTGCTGGAACACGACACGGCGACCCGCTTCATCGACGAGTTCGTCGAAGTACCGATCGACGCGTCAAGCGTGTTTTGGATTGCCACCGCAAACGACGCCTCGCGCATCCCTGAACCGATATTGAATCGGATGAACGTCTACGAAATCCAAGCCCCGGACCGCGAAGCGGCTGCGCGCATCGCACAGGCGATTTACCGGGAGATCAGAAACTCACATGATTGGGGCAAACAATTTCCGGTTGCACTATCTGAGAGCGTATTGGAACGTCTTGCCGAACTTTCACCGCGCGAAATGCGGCGGGCAATCATGAATGGCTTCGGCAATGCCAAACTCGCCGGTCATGAGCAAATCGAGATCAGCGATGTAACGGACAACCGGTCGCCGAAGAAAGCCCGAATCGGCTTTTAACGTGCCTTGGGATTGAGCGTCCCGCGGTTGTAGTCTTTGTCGCCTGGTTTGATCGTGCGGCCGAAGCCCGCAAGTCCACCTTGCGCGTCCGGATCGCGGTTCTCGCGATAAGTGTCGAAGACCTTCTTCGCTTCCGTCTGTTTAGCCTGATCGACATATTCCCAGCGACCGTTCGGTAGCAAGCGGACTTTCTCTCCCGCGGATGTCGTGGCCTCCAACGGCTGTTCGGCGCTGTGCGCCGCAAGGCTCAGAGCGGCACAACACACCGCGATAATCAAATTCAGCTTCATTTGCATTCCATTATTGATCGACAAGCATCGGGTAAGGGTTCACGGCAGTGCCCTTCCACCATTGCTTTTCCGGTCCCAATTCGAAAACGGCGAAATGTAAATGCGGAGCGGCCGGATCGGCGTTACCCGTACTGCCGACATAACCGACCAAATCGCCACGCTTGATCTGCTTTGCCTCCGCCATACTCGGCGCATATGCATCCAGGTGCGCATAGTAATACGCCAGCTTCTCAGTCGTGTCGAACTGATAGACCGTCAAGCCTCCTGCTTTGCTATGGAACAGCTTGACCACTTTACCGTCCGCCACAGCCAATACGGGTGTGCCGCGAGGCGCCATGATATCGATCGCTTCATGACGTCGACCATCCCCTCTTGACTGGTCGAAGGTGTTGATCAGTTGGTCTCGACGCACGCCCGCGATGGGCATCAAAAGTCCATCGGCTGGGACGGCGGCTGTTGATCCGTTCGTCGTTGTGTTGGTTTGGTTTGGCGCCGCTGTCGTCGCCGGAGCAGTGCCGACGGCCGGCTCGGGAGGGGTAACAGCAACACTTACGGGTGGGACAGGCTCAGCCGGTGGCGATGCGGGCGCAGCAGCGTGCGGCACGGCAGTCGGTACTGCGGGAATAACCGCTGCAGCAATCGGTTCGGCATTGTTCTCGCGATTCAAGAAATAGATTCCGGCAACGCCGACGAGCACCCCCATCAAAAACACGAGTAGCCAACGCATTTTATTACTCCCGCAGAATGGTTTCGACACCCGGCGACACGAGTTCGGCGAGCGCCAACGCGTCCCAATTCGTCATTCGAATACAACCATGCGATTCGGTTTTGCCCACCTTAGACGGTTCCGGCGTACCGTGTATGCCGTAATGGTCCTTGGATAAATCAATCCATACCGCACCCACCGGATTGTTCGGTCCAGAGGGGATTTTCGCTTTTGAATGCGCAGGGTCAGCGTCCCAGAACAATTTGGGGTTGTAGTGGAAGGTCGGATACTTTTTCACACCGTTTATTTTCCATGTACCGATCGGCAAGGGATCGTGCTCACTTCCGGTCGACGCAGGAAAGTGCGCAAGGACTTTGCCCACCGCATCCAACACGACGATCGTCAGATCGGACTTATCAACCACTACCCTCGCTGCTTTGATGCCATTCGCGACAGGCTGCGATACGTTCGGCACCACAATCTCTTCGCCTGCGCGAGACAACTCTTTATCCGCGTTAAGCAGCTTCAGCAAAGCCGGACTCGTATGAAACTTTTCTCCCAAAGCTTCGGCCAGCGAACCGAAGTTCAATGCGGGCAACTTCGATTTTTCGACCATATCCGCGGGAATCGGTTGGAAAGGCCCCGCAACGTCTATCGCGCTGATCGTATATGTCGCGAGCGCTGGAAAAGCATCCCGATTCAGCATCGCCCAGGTTGCTTCATCTACAGTGCCGGTGACTTCAAGCGCATTCGCTCTTTGAAAACCGGAGATCGCTTTCGCCATGTTCGAGCCATAGATCGCATCGATTTCCCCTGGGGAAAAACGCGCGCGATCGAGCAAGATCTGCGCTCGCAAAACCGCCGCACCGCTCGACTTGGGGCCGACAGGCGCGGTCAGTTTCGCGTCATTGACGATAGTCGGCGTTAGATCGAGAACAACCTGAGGTGCGGCGTGTGCGAAGGAG
>DATEOW010000028.1:0-8649 GCA_035273665.1 Burkholderiales bacterium
CTCCTCGCTGAGATTGGGACGCTCGAGCGCGCTTTGATGCATTCGGATAGCGCGCTCTATTTCGCCGCGGCGTCGAAACATGCTGCCCAAGGCGAAATACAAATCGACGGTTTCGGGATCGCCCTCCACCACCTCCATGAAAGATTCGATTGCCTTGTCGGGCTGCTCATTGAGCAGGAAGTTGAGCCCTTTGAAATACGAACGCGGCAAAGCGCTCGACTCGGTAATCAGATGCTTGATGTCGATACGCGCGGCGAGCCAGCCTAAGCCGAAGAACAAAGGGCAGACCAATAACCACCAGAGATCGAATTCCATTAACGCCTAATCCGAACGCAAGGGATGATCGAACGCCGGGGCAGCCGGACGGGCCTTTCGCCGGCCTGCTGAGATGTATGGTCGCGAGCCCCGCACGGCTGACCCATTAACTGATGCGGAGTAGGGTCGGGCGCTCGTGCAGCGTGGCGACCGAGGACAAAAGTAAACGAAGCCTTAGACCACTGAGCTAAGAAGACTTTCATCTAAAAACTTCATCGAAGGATACGTTCACTTCGGTTTTCCTATTTGTTTTGGTTAAATCAACGGCGGGGTTTCGCTAGGCGTAGGCCCCTCGGGCACCGGCGCTACACCGACACCCGCCTTGTCCCGAATCCGGATTTCTTTTTTGAGACCGAGAATGTCGCGACGCTGGCGAATGAGCGGAGGCAAGCAAGCGAGCAAGCCAAAAAACGCACCGGCTGCGAAGGCGGCTAGTACGACCAAAATCAGGGGCGCCTGCCAATGCTGGTCGAAATAAAAATGCAGATCGACGAGATCGGCGTTCTTGATGGCGAAAAGCAGAAGAAGGACGAACACGAGCGTCCAACCGAGCAAAGAAAGAAAACGGATCAGGGCCATGGTCGTTCAGCCTAGCAGAGGACATTCCCTAAATAAAAAGCGGCGCTTGGCGCCGCTTTTCTCAAAAACGAAAGCAATTACTCGTCGTCGGTCTCGGGCTTGATTGCGACCCCATTGCCGCCGTCCACGCGCTCGCGCAATTCCTTACCCGCCTTGAAATGCGGGACGAATTTTTCAGGCACATGCACTTTCTCGCCGGATTTGGGATTGCGTCCCACGCGTGCGGGGCGATGATTCAGCCCGAAGCTGCCGAAGCCGCGGATCTCGATTCGCTCGCCTTTGACCAAACTGTCCGTCATGGCGTCGAGAATCATTTTGACCGCGTATTCGGCATCCTTCGCCACTAATTGCGGATAACGCGCAGCAAGCTGCGTGATCAACTCCGACTTTGTCATGCGCGCCTCCCCATACGACGCTTACTGTTGCGCGTTTTTATTGTCGAGCTTAGCTTTCAGCAACGCACCTAAATTGGTGCTGCCGCTGCTCGCTGCCGACTCATTTTGCAGCTTCGCCATGGCTTGGCCTTCATCGGCGTTGTCCTTGGCCTTGATCGACAGGTTGATGGAACGCGTTTTACGATCGATGTTGATGATCATCGCGTCCACTGTGTCGCCTTCTTTCAAATGCGTGCGGGCGTCTTCCACTCTGTCGCGTGCGATCTCCGAAGCGCGCAAATAAGCTTCGATTTCGCCGGCGAGTTCAACGACCGCGCCTTTGGCATCCACGCTCTTGACCGTGCCTTTGACCAACGCGCCCTTATCGTGCGTGCCGACGAAGTTGGTGAAAGGATCGCCTTCGAGTTGCTTGATGCCCAGCGAAATACGTTCGCGTTCGACGTCGATCGACAAAACCATCGCTTCGAGTTCATCGCCCTTCTTGTAATTGCGCACGGCTTCTTCGCCGGGCAGCGACCAAGAGAGATCGGACAAGTGAACCAGGCCGTCGATGCCGCCGGGCAGACCGATGAAAATGCCGAAGTCGGTGATGGATTTGATTTGGCCGCGCACTTTGTCGTTCTTGCGATGATTCTGCGCGAATTCGTCCCAAGGATTGGCTTGGCACTGCTTCATGCCGAGCGAAATACGGCGGCGGTCTTCGTCGATTTCCAAAATCATCACTTCCACTTCGTCGCCGAGCTGCACGACTTTGGAAGGATGAACGTTCTTGTTGGTCCAATCCATTTCGGAAACGTGGACCAGGCCTTCGATGCCCTGCTCCACTTCCACGAACGCGCCGTAGTCGGTGAGGTTGGTGACCTTGCCGAACAGACGCGTGCCGGTGGGATAACGGCGGGAAAGGCCGACCCATGGATCCTCGCCCAGCTGTTTCATACCCAGCGAAACGCGGTTTTTTTCTTGATCGAAGCGCAGCACTTTGGCGGTGACTTCATCGCCGACATTCAAAACTTCGGTCGGGTGTTTCACGCGGCGCCATGCGAGGTCGGTGATGTGCAGCAGGCCGTCGATACCGCCCAGGTCCACGAACGCGCCGTAGTCGGTGATGTTCTTGACGATGCCTTTGACGACGGTGCCTTCCTGCAGATTCTGCAGCAGCGTTTCGCGCTCGGCGCCTTGCGTTTGTTCCAGCACTGCACGACGCGAAACCACAACGTTGTTGCGTTTGCGATCGAGCTTGATGACCTTGAAGTCCATCGCCTTGCCTTCATAAGGCGTGGTGTCCTTGACCGGCCGCAGGTCGACGAGCGAACCGGGCAGGAAGGCGCGGATGCCGTTGATCATGACCGTCAAACCACCCTTGACCTTGCCGGTGATCATGCCTTCGACGATGGCTTGTTCTTCGAGCGCTTTTTCCAGATCCAGCCACGCTGCGAGGCGCTTGGCCTTGTCGCGCGAGAGGCGGGTTTCGCCATAGCCGTCTTCGAGGGCTTCGATGGCCACGCTGACGAAGTCGCCGATATTGGCTTCGACTTCGCCGCGGTCGTTCTTGAATTCTTCGATTGGGATGAAAGACTCGGACTTCAGTCCGGCATTCACCACCACAAAATTCTGGTCCATGCGTACGACTTCGGCGGTGATGACTTCGCCGATACGCATTTCTTTAAGATTCAGGCTCTCTTCGAAAAGAGCGGCAAAACTTTCGGGCGCAGCGGACTCAACTGCGGTGGAGGGGGTCGACATAAGAATTACCTAAGATTTTCAGCTCCGCCGGCTTAGTTACTAAACTTAGTTACTAAACTCAGTTACCAAACACGCAGGCGGGGTTGGGGTTGCACAAGGCGCATGCTTTGGGAGCGAGCGCCGCCGTTCTTTCACCTAGTTTGGAGTTCCGCCTTGAGGCCGGTCTCGCCATACCAACTTAGCACCTGCTGCACCGCTTGTTCGACGGTCATATGGGTCGTGTCGAGCAAACATGCATCGGGCAATTGCACTAACGGGGCCACGGTTCTCGCGGCATCGCGCGCATCGCGCTCACGCAGGTCTTGCGAAAGAGTGCGGATGCTAGCAGCGATTCCTTTGCCGATCAACTGTTTATACCGTCGTTCAGCCCTTATTTCCACGCCGGCCGTGAGGAAAACCTTCAGTTTCGCGTCGGGGAAGACCACCGATCCCATATCCCTGCCGTCCGCCACCAATCCGGGGGGCTGCCGGAATCGGCGTTGACGCGCCAGGAGCGCTTCCCGAACGCCCGGATAGGCGGCGATTTTGGAAGCGATCGCCCCGCATTCCTCGCTCCGTATCGCGTCCGTGACGGCTTCCTGGTCCATATAAATGACTCCCTCGGAGAATCGGACGTCGAGATGGGCGGCGATATCGCTCATCGCGGCCTCATCCTGCGTTTCCGCTGCCTTTCTGAGGGCGGCGAGTGCGACCAGGCGATATAAGGCGCCGCTGTCGAGATAATGAAATCCCAAGGCTTCCGCGACGCCTTGCGCGACCGTCCCTTTTCCCGACGCGGAAGGTCCGTCGATCGCGATAACAGGAATCAGCGCGGAATCGGCGGACATCAGCGAACCGCCAACTTCTCGAATTCACTGAAGTAGGTAGGGAAGGTCTTGCCCACACAGGCCGGATCGTTGATCCGTACCGGCACGCCCCCCAACGCCACCAGCGAAAAACACATCGCCATGCGATGGTCGTCGTAGGTATCGATGGCGGCGTTTTTTTCCAAGGTCACAGGCGGGATGACACGCAAGAAATCCGCCCCCTCTTCGACCGTTGCCCCGACCTTGCGCAATTCGGTCGCCATGGCCGCAATGCGGTCGGTTTCCTTCACGCGCCAGCTTGCAATGTTGCGCAGGGTGGAGGGGCCGTCTGCGTACAACGCCATCACGGCCGCAGTCATTGCCGCATCCGGAATGTGATTGAGATCGGCGTCCAAGGCTTTCAATTTCCCGCCGCTCGCACGCGCTTCAATCCAACTGTCGCCAAAACGAACTTGCCCGCCCATCCGCTCGACGACTTCGGCAAAACGGATATCCCCTTGGATGCTGTGCCGCCCCACGCCATCCACTCTCACCGGGCCTCCGGAGATGGCGCCTGCGGCCAGAAAATAAGAAGCCGACGATGCGTCGCCTTCCACATGAATCACGCTCGGGCTGCGGTAACGCTGCCCCGCATCGATTTCGAACGCGGCCCAATCTTCGCGCTTGACCTGCACGCCGAAACGCGCCATCAAATTGAGCGTAATTTCGATATAGGGTTTGGAAATCAGTTCCCCGACCACTTCGATACGCAGCTTACGTTTGGTCAGCGGTGCGGCCATGAGCAACGCGGTCAGGAACTGACTCGAAACATCGCCGCGTATGGAAATTCGACCCTCGTCTTTCAAAGGCGCGGGGGCGATCGCCAAGGGGGGATAACCGTCATTCCCGAGATAATTGATTGCAGCGCCCAACTGCCGCAAAGCGTCGACCAAATCGCCGATGGGACGTTCATGCATGCGGGACACGCCGGACAAATTGTATTCACCGCCCGCCAACGCAAGAACCGCAGTCAAAGGCCTGAAGGCGGTACCGGCGTTGCCTAAAAAGAGATCGGCGCGTTTGACCGGTAGCGTGCCGCCGACCCCATGAACACGATAGTCCTGAGCTTGTTCCCGCCGGCATTCAATGCCCAAGGTTTGTAAGGCTTCCAACATCCGCGCGGTATCGTCGGATTCGAGCAGTGCTTTGACTTCGGTATCGCCCTCCGCAAGGGCAGCGAGCAGCAGTGTGCGGTTGGAAATGCTTTTGGACCCGGGCAGGCGCACGATTCCCTGCATGCGCGAGACCGGCGCGAGATCGAGATAGGGGGGATGCTCGGCGGACATCACTCGCCTTCGCTGATTTCCTGGCCGGAACTTTTAGCCCAGCGCTCGCGCAAGCTGCGCGCGGCGGCAAAATGTTTCTCCAGGCCGGCGACGTCACCCGCCTCGAGTAAGGCGCGCAACGCGGCATTTGCGCGATCGAAGCGGCTCAACTCAGCAAGCAATGCATCGCGATTCGCCAGACAGATATCCGCCCACATTTGCGGATGGCTTCCCGCGAGACGCGTGAAATCGCGGAATCCGCCGCCCGCATGACGCAATAACTCCGGTGCTTCCTGATGCGCCGCAATCGCATTGACATACGCATAGGAGATGAAATGCGGCAGATGGCTGATCGCGGAGAGGACGGCATCGTGTTGATCGGCCGCCATCTCGCTGACTCTTGCGCCGCACTGCTGCCAAAGCGTACGAACCAGAACGACGTCTGCGGAACGGTTCTCTTCGAGCGGACAGAGGATGACCTCTCTTCCACGGTACAACTCGCTGCTGGCCGCCTGCGCACCGCTGCGGTCGGAGCCGGCGATGGGGTGCGAAGGAATGAAGCGGCCCACGCGCTTGCCTAGCGCCGCGCGCGCTGCGGCAATCACGCTCTGCTTGGTGCTACCGCCATCAGTAATCAGGGCTTCCGCCGAAAGATGCGGGGCGATGCTTTGAAAGACTGCGTGCATGCTTCCCACCGGCGTGGCGACAAAGACCAATTGCGCCCCCTGCACCGCTTGCGCTACATCGGTTTCGATCGCGTCGATCACGCCACGGGAAAGCGCAAGCTGCAGATTTTCCGCGCTACGTCCAACGCCGACCACGTGTTGAACGGCGCCCGCCGCCTTGAGAGCCAAAGCAAAGGAACCGCCGATCAAACCGACGCCGATGACAGTCAATTTTGAAATCGCGCTCAAGCGAGTGCCGCTTTCAATGCCTGAATAAAGCGCTCGTTCTCGTCGGCGCGGCCGATGCTGACACGCAGATGATCGGGCATGGCATAAGCGCCGATGGGCCGCACGATAATGCCCGCGCGCAAGAGTTTTTGATAAATCAGCGCGGCTTGGCTTTCGCCGTCCCGGCGCGGAATTTCAACGGCGACGAAATTCCCCGCCGAGCGAATCCATGCCAGTCCCATCGTCTTGAACGCCTCCGTCAACTGCAGCATACCGGCGCTATTGAGTGCGTGACTTCGACGCACGAAGTCCTGATCGTCCAACGCGGCGATGGCCGCGACCAGCGCGAGGTTATTGACGTTGAAGGGTTGCCGAACGCGGTTCAGCAAATCGGCGACGCGTGCATCGCACATTGCATAGCCGATCCGGAGGCCCGCCAAACCATAGGCTTTGGAAAATGTGCGGGTGACAATGAGATTCGGATGCGTCCGAAGCCAATTGCGACTGTCGTAGTTCGAAGCGGCCGGCAGATATTCGTTGTAGGCCTCGTCCAGAACTACCGCGATATGCGCCGGCACGATATCGAGAAATGCCGACAACTCGTCTGCACTTAATAGCGTGCCGGTCGGATTATTCGGGTTGGCGATGAAAACGACCCGGGTATCGGCGGCGATGGCGGCACGCATGGCCGATAAGTCATGTCCCCAGTTTTTTGCCGGCACGACGATACTGCGTGCGCCGCGCGATTGTGTCGCAAGGGGATAGACGGCAAAGGCATGTTGCGAGAAAACCGCCGAACGCCCCGGTGCCAGGAAAGCTGCGGCAACCATTTCGAGCAGGTCATTGCTGCCGTTGCCCAAGACGACACTGTCCATCGGCCGATCGACGCGCTTTGCTACGGCTTGCAGCAGTTCGAAGTTATCCGGATAACGATGCAATTCCGGCAGCGCTGCTTCAATCGCCGCGCGCACCTTCGGCGACATGCCGAGCGGATTTTCATTCGAGGCTAACTTGACGATGCTTGCCGGGTCGAGGTTGAACTCGCGTGCGAGTTCGGTGATCGGCTTGCCCGGCTGGTAGGCCGCAATTCCGCGCACATAAGAGGGCGCCTGTTCGCACAGATCGAGCGCTTCAACGGCGCGATCGAGCGCTGAAGTCATCGAGGCGCCATGGCGTAGGACCCGAGCACTTTCATGAAGGGTACGATCGTTTTCAATTCCGCCAAGGCCGCACTGAGCGCTTCTTCTTCCGCATGGCCGAGCAAATCGATGTAGAACATGTATTCCCACCGCGCCTGCCGCGACGGCCGCGATTCGATCCGGCTCATACTGATACCGTTCTTGGCGATGGGCGTCAGCATTTCGTGTACTGCGCCGGGTCGATTCGGTGCGGACACAATCAGCGAAGTGATGTCCTGTCCCGTTGGATTCGATTTCACCCGACCCAGAACAAGGAAGCGGGTGGCGTTGTTGGGTTCGTCTTCGATGTCGGGTGCCAGCACGCTTAAGCCGTAGAGCTGCGCGGCGAGCGCGGGGCCAACCGCTGCGGCGTCCGGTTCGGCGCTCGCCAGCCGCGCCGCTTCGGCATTGCTGGTTACCTGTATGCGCTCCGCTTGCGGCAGATGGCGCGACAACCAATCGTGGCATTGGGCGAGCGACTGTGCATGCGAATACACTCGCGCGATCCCGGCAAGAGAATCCCCTTTACGCATCAGGTTCTGCCGCACCCGCAAGACCACTTCCGCGCAGATTTCCAGGGGCGTTTGCAGGAGCAGATCGAGCGTGCGGCCCACTGCCCCTTCGGTGGAATTCTCTACCGGCACGACCGCGAAATCGGTGACGGCGCTTTCGCATTGATGAAAGACCTCGTCGATGGATGCGCAAGGCGCGAAATTGGGTGCCGTGCCGAAATGCTGCTGCGCCGCTACATGACTGAAGGTGCCCGCAGGGCCGAGATAAGCGATGTTCAGACGTTGCTCGAGCGCCATGCTTTGGCTGATGATCTCGCGCCAGATGGCGCGGACCGCGTCGGCCGACAAAGGCCCGGGATTGTCGGCGACCATGCGCCGCAAAATTTCCGCTTCGCGATCGGGGCGATGCTTCTGCGCAGTCGGCCCCTTGATGCGGCCGACTTCCTGCACATGTTGCGAGCGTTCGCTCAACAACTTGAGCAATTGGTCGTCGAGTCGATCGATCGCTTCGCGGTGCCGGCCTATTTTTTCTTCGCTCATGCCTAGCCTAAGAGTTAACCCGAGGGATATATCGAACCATCAACACGCCGGTAATTGCGCAGAGATTTTTGATCACCTCATCGGTAACCGGACTATCCGTATCCACGAGCGTATAAGCCACTTCACCGCGGGATTTGTTCACCATATTGTGAATGTTCAAATTGGCATTCGCCATGGTCGTGGAAATCTGTCCCAACATGTTCGGCACGTTGCTATTGGCGATGCAGACGCGATAAGGCACTTCGCGCTGCATTAACACTTCGGGAAAATTCACCGAATGTTTGATGCAACCGTGTTCCAGATACTCGCGTAACTGCTCCGCCACCATCATCGCGCAATTATCCTCCGCTTCGGTGGTCGAGGCGCCCAGATGCGGCAAGGTCA
>DATEOW010000029.1:0-9183 GCA_035273665.1 Burkholderiales bacterium
GGGCCGCATTGTACAAATCGAAAATCGCGATCAAGGCTTGCGCTTGCGCATCGAAACCGGTGGGCTCGATTTGAGCGATGTCGCGGTCGGGGACTCGATCGCTGTAAACGGTGTTTGCCTCACCGCCGTCGGCGTGACCCCTCTGTTTTTTGAGGCAGACGTTTCCGCCGAAACACTCGCGTGTACGGCGGGCCTCGACAGCTGCGCGGAAGTCAACTTGGAAAAAGCGCTGCGCTTGAGCGATCGGCTGGGCGGGCATCTTGTCTCCGGTCATATAGACGGCGTCGCAGAGGTAAAGGCTTTCTCGCCGGTAGGAAACGACCGCCGGCTTGTCCTGCAAGTGCCAGCGACCTTAACGAAATATATCGCGCGAAAAGGCTCTATTTGCGTGCAAGGCGTAAGCCTGACCGTTAATGCCATACGTGGCGAAGAAGTCGAGATCAATCTAATCCCGCATACCCTCAGCGCGACGACCTTGCGGGATCTGCAGACCGGCAGCCGCGTCAATATCGAAGTGGACCAATTGGCGCGGTACGTTGAACGTCTCGTGGGCAATGATTAACGCGCTGGATAGCGGCCGGCCGCCCCGGAAGGGGCTGTATTTTTTGGAGGGGCGATTCCACGAGGACGAGGCGGTTCCGGCGGCGGCTGAAGCGCCAACTCGCGCAATCGCGTAAGCAAGGGCAGTTTCTCTTCTTCCAACCGCTTATATCGTTCGTAGAGCACATCCATATCGCTTTGATACCGCTTGGCCTGATCAAGCGCCGCTTGTCTTTGTTGTACCAAGTCATCGTAGTTTCCGGGCGGACCAGGCGGCGGCGCCATTGCACTGGAAACCGCAGCCTGCTCTCGCAAGCTTTGCAGCATCTGGAACTGGTGGTAGACGGTTTGTTGCTCAGCGGTCAGCGCGGCGAGGGCCTCCTTTAGGGCGGCAGCCTCACTTTGCCCCAGCGCGGCGATTGAATACCCCAGCAGCGCCCAGACAAAGAATCGACGCAGCGTAAAGAATCGACGCATCGACTAGGGGAACGTACCGCGCTTGCCCTGCTCCATTTCCGGCGTGCGGTGTTCCTCGTCCACCCCGAGCTTGTCGCGGTTCTCGCGCAGTTTTGTCTTGTCGACATCGCCTGCTTGGGCCGTGTCTCGAGCGTCGCCCGGATTTTTACCCGTTTGCGGCGCTGCGGGTTGACCACCGGGATTTTTGCCGGAGTCCTTATCGATATGCGTGCTGCGATTGGCGTCTTTCATGGGCATGCTCCTTTTCACTTCGAGGTGCAGTCCACGTGCCCGGTACAGGCCTTGCAGCCCAATATGCATGGTTGCCCGTATCTTCCGTCGCAGCTTGATTTCCGGTTCCGCGGCAAGTCTGCTGTCCATGGCGGTCGCAGCGCTCATCGCGAAGCGGGAGTCGGGCGATTCGGACGGCGCTCTAAACGCGGTCAGTCACATTGCTTGGGGCGGCCCTCCGGAACAGCAAGCCGCGCGGCCTGGGCTAAATACCTTTGTCGGCGCCGCCCTGCACCACGGTGCCTCGGTTTTCTGGGCCTTACTGTTCGAAGGGGTTTTCGGGGAGCGCGCACGGAAGGATGTGGCCTCAGCAACGGCAGGTGCGGCACTCAGTGCGACAGCGGCTTACGTAGTGGATTATCACGTGGTCCCACGACGCTTTCAGCCCGGCTTCGAAGCACGTATGTCGCGCTCGTCGATGTTTTTCGTCTATGCCGCTTTGGGGGCTGGGTTTCTGCTTGCCTCTCAGATTAAGAAGGCTTGAAAACCATTAAGTAAAAGATGCCGATGAAGGCGAGGAAAGCTGGGATTCCTAAGCCGGTCCAAATCCGATGCCAACGCCAATAAGACAGTGGTAATTCTTCCGATTTTCGCTGCGCCGCTTCGCCGGCGATGCGCGCCATTTTGATTTGAATCCAAACGACTGGAAGCCAGCACGCGCCGGCGAAAACATATAGGGCGGTAGACCACAAGACCCATCCGTCGAAGGGAAAGCCGGCGAGGTAAACCAGATAAAAACCCGTCGCCGGTTGAATGATGGCAGTGGGCGTCGTAAACAGCCAATCGGCGATGACCACCCGGCGACTAACGCTAGCAATTGCCTGCACGTTGCGCGTCCGGTTGGTGAAAAACATATAAAAAGCCGAGCCTAAGCCGGTGCCGAACAAAAGCGTGGAAGAAAGTACATGCAGCCATTTGACGAATAGATATTCCATCAAGCTCGTCTTTCGAATTCAAGTAGCGCAAGCATTAAAACAAGAAGCGGAATATTTTTGAGGAGGGGGCCGAAGGGGTGAAGCCAGAACGCCGGCAAAAAAATCGTAATGAGCGCGGTGTAACAGAGCATGACCGCGATTTGCGCTTGCCACAACCAACGGCGTCCCCGCAGGAATAGCACGCCCAGCCCGAGAGCGATATCGAGTGCCGCGGCACCGTACAACGCGATGGTCGCAAGGCTGCCGCGAATATGAACTTGCTCGAGGAGCGCATAACTCTCCTCTACGGGATAAAAGCCCAGCGAAAGAATGCCCGTGACAATCCACAAGAGGGCGACACTCCAACGCATGAGCGGAAGTAACCAACCGATGCGTGCGCTATCCGCGGCATGACGCGCTTCGTTCGGCGGAATAAACCCGGTCACAGGGCGTGCTTGATGGCCCAGAAGCGTGCGCACGGCCGAGTCAGATGCCGTGTTGCCGCGCTGAAGCATTCGCAGGGTGTCCGGCGCGAGCAGCGTACTATTGAACAACCCGGCGATCGCTGCCATCGGTCGCATGATCAACATCGGAACGGGCAGTATGCAGACTGAACCCAGGTTCATCTGTTTTCTCAGACTGAGCAACCAATCGCGCAATGAGATCGGTTCGGGACCGACGAGTGGGATGCGTCGACATGCGTTCGCATCGTTATCGATCAGGCGCAGGACCGCTTCGCATAAATCGTCGATGTGGATCGGTTGGACGAGCTGCTTGCCTCCAGCGGGGAGTAAGAGAATCGGTAAGGCCGCAAGCTGGTTGAAGAGTTGCGCGCTCGTGCCGCCCGGTCCGTAGACCAGAGAAGGTTGCACAATCGTCCAATTGATCCTCAAAGCGGCGAGATAGTCATCCGCTTTTTTTTTGGATTGGTGGTATTCGCTTTCGGCCCCTTCGTCCGCTCCCAATGCGGAAATTTGAATGACCTTCTTCAACTTCGCTTTGACTGCGGCATTGAAAAGGGCGATGGGTGCACGGTAATGCACATCGACGAAGCGAGACTTCGGACCCTCCCTCAAGATGCCGGCCGCGTTGATCACCATGTCGATCCCTTCCAGCCGTGGAAGCCAATCTTCGGGCGAATGATCGGTATTGAAATCCGCGGCGATCCAGTTCTTCCGATCCGGCGGACGACGTGCGGTGCCGATCACTTCATGCCCGGCGCGACGAAGCCGTCGCGCCAATGCACGCCCAATAAAACCGTTCGCACCGCACAGCAGTATTTTCATCGCCCTTGGCTCCGCTCAGCACATGCTGAAACGAAGCGCTCCTGTTAGTCTTGCGCCCTGATCATGCAAGAATCGCGTCTTCCCCAAGGCTTGCGCTCGCCCGAATGGCTCGAGCGGCGCCGTGCCAATCTCCCGCAACTGCAGTTTCCAGAAGAATTGCCGGTTAGCGCGCGGCGCGAAGAAATTGCCGCCGCGCTCCTCGCGCATCAGGTGATTATCGTCTCGGGCGAAACCGGTTCGGGCAAGACGACGCAACTCCCTAAAATTTGCCTGTCCCTAGGAAGGGGCGTAGCGGGTCTGATCGGCCATACGCAGCCGCGCCGCCTTGCGGCGCGTGCCACCGCCACGCGCATCGCGCAGGAATTGAAGACTGAACTGGGTCAGGCGGTGGGTTACAAGATCCGCTTCAACGACCGAAGCAGCCCGTCCAGTTATATCAAACTGATGACGGATGGAATCTTGCTCGCCGAATCGCAGAACGATCACTTACTGCGCGCGTACGACACGATCATCATCGACGAAGCGCACGAACGCAGTTTGAACATCGATTTCCTGCTGGGTTATCTGAAGAAACTGCTGCCGCGCCGACCCGAGCTGAAAGTAATCGTCACCTCCGCGACATTGGATGCCAATCGCTTCTCGCGACATTTCGCAGATGAGCAAAGCAGGCCGGCGCCCGTCATCGAAGTCTCCGGACGTCTTTATCCGGTTGAAACCCGTTATCGTCCACCGCAAAAAAATGAGGATGGGGACGTCGATATCAACGAAGCGATCGCGGATGCGGCGTCTGAGCTCGCGCGTACGGGCGAGGGCGACGTGTTGGTCTTTCTGGCGGGCGAAAGAGAGATACGCGAAGCGGCGGAGGTATTGCGGAAGCATCATCCGCCCCACACAGAAATTCTTCCGCTCTATGCGCGCTTGTCGGCCGCAGAGCAAGAGCGGGTGTTCAAGCCGCATACGGGCCGGCGGATCATTCTCGCCACCAATGTGGCGGAGACCTCTTTGACCGTACCCGGTATTCGCTATGTGATCGATACGGGTCTCGCGCGCTTGAAGCGCTATAGTTATCGCAACAAGGTTGAACAGTTGCGTGTAGAGCCGATCGCTCAAGCGGCGGCTAAACAACGCGCGGGCCGCTGCGGTCGCGTGGCCGCCGGCATATGCATCCGGCTATACGAAGAAGAAGACTTCAACAAAAGGCCGGCGCACACCGACCCGGAGGTACTACGCTCGTCGCTCGCCGCGGTAATCCTTCGCATGAAATCCCTGGGGTTAGGAGACGTAGAAGATTTTCCCTTCCTCGACGCGCCCGCGCCGAAAGCAATCCAAGACGGCTACGCTTTATTGCAAGAACTCGGGGCAGCGGACGATGCGAGAGCACTGACCGCTATCGGTCATCAACTCGCGAAGCTTCCCGTCGATCCGCGCATCGGTCGTATGATTTTAGCGGGAAAAAATGAGAGTTGTCTGACTGAAATCCTGATCATCGCCTCTGCATTATCGGTTCAGGATCCGCGCGAGCGGCCGGCCGAGCGAGCCCAGACCGCGGACGAGGCACAAAAGAAATTCGCGGACGAGAAGTCCGACTACCTTGGGTTCCTCAAGCTATGGAATTTTTTTGAAGAAGGCTTGCATCACGAAAGTCAGCGCAAACTTCATCGTGCTTGCCGCGAACATTTCCTTTCATTCACCCGTATGCGTGAATGGCGCGATGTCCATGCGCAACTGAAGGAACTGGTGGCAGAGATGGGTTGGAAGTTCAACGATAAAGCGGCCGACTATGCTCAAATCCATCGAGCGTTACTGACGGGTTTACTCGGCAACGTCGGCTTGAAGACGGAGGAGGGGAACTATCTGGGCGCTCGCGGAATAAAGTTCTGGATCCATCCGGGTTCCGCCTTGGCCCGAAAGGCGCCGCGCTGGATCATGGCCGCGGAACTGACCGAGACGACACGCCTGTATGCGCGTTGCGTAGCAGCGATCGAGGCGGGCTGGCTGGAGCAAGTTGGCGCGCACCTCATCAAGCGTCATCAATATGAACCGCATTGGGAAAAAAAACCCGCCCGCGTGGCCGCGTTCGAGCGGGCGACGCTTTATGGGTTACCGGTCTACGGCAATCGCCGGGTGCACTATGGTCCTGTAGATCCGGTGGTCTCCCGCGAGATCTTTATCCGGCGCGCATTGGTTGAGGGGGACTACGAAACGCGAGCGCCGTTCTTCATCCATAACCGGCGTCTGCAAACGCAGATCGAAGAACTTGAACACAAATCGCGCCGTCCCGACGTATTGGTAGACGACGAATTGATCTATGCGTTTTACGATAGCTTGATTCCTTCCGGTATTCACAATGGCGCCGCCTTCGAGTCGTGGCGGAAAGAGTCCGAAGCAGGCGATCCGAATTTGCTTTTTCTTCGGCGCCAAGATCTCATGCGTCATGAAGCAGCAGGCATTACGACGGCGCAATTTCCCCATCAATTGCAACTCGGCGGCAGAACCTATGCACTCGAATACCTGCACGACCCAGGCGGCAATCGAGATGGCGTAACGATGACGGTGCCGCTGATCGCTTTGAACCAAGTGCCCGCTGCGCGTACCGAATGGCTCGTGCCCGGTTTATTGAAGGAAAAGGTCGCACTACTGTGCAAATCCTTGCCTCAGCGGGTCAGGCACCGCCTTGGTCCTTTGGCAACTTTCGCTGAGAATTTCAGCGCTGCTGTCGAGCCGAACGACGTCTCCCTCACAGAAGCGATTGCCCGCTATGCACGAGATACTTTTCAGGTCGAGGTCCCGCGCGACGGTTTTCGTCTCGAAAACCTACCCACGCATTTATTGATGAATTTCTGTGTAGTCGACGAGCATGGTCGCCAGCTGGCCATGGGACGTCATCTTGCGCAGTTGCGCGCTGAACTGGGATCTCAGGCTGGAGAACAGTTCGCTGCTGTCGCGCAACCGCGTGTGGCCTTGCAAGGATTGACCGACTGGGTTTTCGGCGATCTTCAGGAAGTCATGGAGATAAAAAGCGGCGACCAAGTTTTGATCGGCTACCCCGCGCTTGTTGACGAAGGGGATAGCGTTGCCTTGGAAGTTTTCGATGCGCAGGAGCATGCAAGAGAAACGCATCGTGCAGGCTTGCGCCGTTTGTTCGCCCTTCAATTTAAAGAGCAGATCAAATACCTCGAGAAGAATTTGCCGGGTCTGCAAACCATGGCCATGCAATATTCGGCGCTGGGTGAAATAGCCGACCTTAAACGGCAATTGATCGCTGCGACGATCGACCGCACCTGCTTGGCGGATCCTTTGCCGGCGACCCAAGCGGCATTCGTGCAGCGGCGCAACGAGGCAAAACCGCGGCTCGCGCTTATCGCTCAGGAACTGGCGAGGCTTTGCGGCGGAATCCTGGGAGAATTCCAGGCGTTGAATAAAAAACTGCAAGGCTTCAAAGCTTTTCCGCAGACGCAGGACGATATTCAGGAACAGCTGGCGCGTCTATTGCCTAAAGACTTTATTGTTGCCACACCTTATGAGCGGCTGCAGCATTTCCCGAGATATTTGAAGGCCGCGAGCCTCCGTTTGGACAAGTTACGCGCCGACCCGGCGCGAGATACCCGCGCCATGAACGAATTGCAGCCTTTGATGACCCAATGGCTGCGCGAAGACGCTAAGGTGCGCAATCAGCGCGCGGAGAATCCGCAACTTGAGCAATTTCGCTGGCTGATGGAAGAATTGCGCGTACAACTTTTTGCGCAAGAACTGCGCACGCCGGTGCCCGTGTCTGTGAAGCGTTTGCAAAAGATGTGGGAATCGATGCGGCGCTAGCGGAGGAAAGGAATCGAATGACCGATATTTTTGTCGCTTTCGCGCGGGGTTTCGGCAGCCTATTTCATCCTCGCATGCTTTGGCTGATGATCTGGCCGATGGTGGTGTCGGTCGTCCTTTGGGCCGCGGCTCTGTGGCTGTTCAGTGGGCAAATCATTCAGTGGCTACAGGAGTATTTCAATATCTCGCCGCTGGCGACCTGGACTTCCCAATGGTTTTCCTTCGCGGCGGTCTCCGGCGCATTGGCGTGGCTCTTGTTATTACTGCTGTTTGTGCCATTGGTGCTTGTGACTGCGTCACTGATTATCGGTATTTTCGGCATGTCGACGATGGCCAACCATGTGGCGGAGCGCGAGTATCCGACTTTAGTGCGCAAGCATGGTGGAAGCATTGGGGCGATGGCCGTTAACGCTTTCTATGCGCTGTTCATCTTTCTTGTCCTGAGCATCGTCTCTTTGCCGCTTTGGTTCATTCCATTTTTGTGGCCGGTGTTGCCCGTCCTCCTTTTTGCATACTTTAACCAGCGCATGTTTCGGTTCGACGCTTTGGCGGAGCACGCGAGTAAAGAGGAGATGCGCACTATTTTTTCTCGTTATAGCGGTCGCATGTTCATTCTCGCGATCATGCTATCTCTCGTGGCGCACATTCCGATTCTTGGATTCTTTACGCCCGTGTTGGCCGGCCTCGCATACATCCATTTTGGCCTTGCGCGTTTGGCAGAACTGAGGAGCGCCTGATGGGCATCGGCCTTTTCGTGATCGGCGATGAAATCATGCGCGCGAAGAAGCAAGACCAGCATTTCGCCAAGCTCGTGGAACTGCTCGGCCGTCGCGGCATGCATCTTTCTTGGGCGCAATACCTCGGTGACGAACCGCATCGGCTCGTGGCCGCGTTTAAACGCAGCTTTGGCGAAGAGGACATCGTCTTCAGTTGCGGCGGGATCGGCGCAACGCCTGACGATCACACGCGCGCTTGCGTGGCCGAAGCACTTGGGGTTGAACTTGCGCTCCACCCCGAAGCTGAGGATTTGATTCATGCCGCTTTACAAAAGCGCAGTGGTACTCGTGCCACGGCGCAGCAACTACAGATGGGATTTTTTCCGGTCGGTGCGCGCATCGTGCCGAATCGCTTCAACGGCATTCCAGGTTTTTCCGTCGGCGACCATCATTTTTTTCCGGGCTTTCCGGAAATGGCTTGGCCGATGATGCAATGGCTGCTTGATGAGCGCTATGCACATTTGCATCACCAGATCGCGGAGGCGGAGGATGCGATTTACGTCTACGACGCTATGGAAAGCACGTTGACGCCGCTAATGCAGGAAATCGAAATGAACTTCACGGGATTAAAGACATTTAGCTTGCCGCATTTGGGGGCGGGCGGCGTCCGCCGGCATGTGGAACTCGGGGTGCGAGGCGACCCAGCTCAGGTTGACGCAGCCATGCAGCGGCTGGTCAGAGGCATTGCGGAAGTCGGTGGCAGCTTCAGTGTCGAAGCGCCACCGCGGTGTGACATGTGATCAAACGGTTGCTTTAGTTGTGGTTGTGGCCGAAGCGATGCTCGTTTCCACAAATTCGCTTGCCTGTTTCGCCGCTTTGTTGAAGGTTTCATAGGCGGTCTGGCTCGCCGTCAGAGCGGACTTCAACGCGGTAGCTGCCGCATCGCTCCCCGGTACGCCGCTGATCGCAAAGCGGTCCAGGGCGTCGAAGGTTCGCTTGCTGACCTCGTCCGCTTGCGTTTTGAGAATCTCGCTGGTTTTAGCTTGCGCTTCGCTGGCGATTTCATAGACGCTGCGCGAATACGCGGTCAGGCCATCAATCGTCGGTTGTGCGGTCGCGCTTCCGATATCCAGCACGTCTTGCAATCGCCGAACATTGAAAAAG
>DATEOW010000030.1:0-5602 GCA_035273665.1 Burkholderiales bacterium
ATTTTTGGCTTCACCCCCGAGCGAAGCCTTGCAAGGCCTAAGGCAAGAACTGCGCCATTTGGGTAAATGCTTGATTCGCGGGACGGCGGTAAATGCTGGGTGGGGGACTGTAAACCCAGCCGTCAGCGCGACAACAATCAGGCGAGAAAGGCGGCGCCTTGTAAGGCCACCGTGCCTGAGCGGCCGTCGACCTCACCTTCCGTCACATCGTGGTGAGGCAGTTTCTTCCGATTGAGCGACTCGAATACGTGACGCATTGAGACCAGCTCGTAGCCCTGCGCCTGCCAGCCTTCCAGCAGTTGCTCGAACATGGGCAAGAACTTCATGCCTTCAAGCTCCGCATGGAGGGTGAACACCGGTTCATCCAGCGACTTGTCTGCCGTGAGCTTGAGGATATGGGCGGCCACATTTTCTTTGGTGATGCCGTCCAGCCCGATCAATTCATCGAGCGTGGGCAGATTCCCGGGGATCTGCGGACAGGCGAAGATTTCCGCCTTGTACATCGGAATGAATGGAAAACTGCCGCGCGTATCGGACGCATAGTCGAAGCCGAGGCGCTGCGTCAGCCGGTACGCGTAGCGATTCATTTGCCAACCCGCGGCACCGTGCACGCGCGGCGATTCGCCGAATACTCGTTCGAAGCGATCGATGGCCAGGCGCATCTGCTTTTCGGTCCATTCCGAATCCGCTTCGCCCACCTTGTCTTGCCAAAGCGTGTGATTCCAACAATGCACGCCGACTTCGAAACCGGCATCACGCACGCCGCGCAGAATATCTGCGCAAGCGAGGCCGATATCGGGGCTCGGCAACAGCGTGCCGTACAACAGTGTTTTCAAGCCGTAATGTTCCAGCACCGAAGTGCGCGACACCTTTTTCATGAAGCCGGGGCGAAAGACGCGCTTGATCGCGCGGCCGGTGCGGTCGGGCCCTAAGCTGAACAAAAAAGTCGCGCCGGCGTTGTGCTTCTTCAGCACTTCGACCAGGCGCGGTACGCCTTCACGCGTCCCACGGAAGGTATCGACATCGATTTTTAAAGCGAGCTTCATGTGGATTTCTTAGTCACTGCTTTGCGTCGGAGTTTGATCACTGCGTTTGTCAGTTTTAGTCGACGAGCTTGCGCGCATCCCCGACGTGATCTTTATAGGCGTCAAAAATATTCTTCAATGCGGTTTTCATATTCACTTGCGGTTTCCAGTCGAGGTCTTTGCAAGTGTTGTCGATTTTCGGCACGCGGTTCTGCACGTCTTGATAGCCTTTGCCGTAGTACGCCGTGGCGCTGGTATCGACGAGTTTCACTTTCTTTGCCATCGGCGCGTACTCGGGATATTTCGCCGCCAGCGCCAGCATCATCTCCGCAAGTTCACGCACCGAATAATTGTTTTTCGGATTACCGATGTTGTAGATCTTGCCCGAAGCGATGCTGTTCTTGTTGTCGATGATTTTCATCAGCGCGTCGATGCCGTCGTCGATATAGGTGAAGGCGCGTTTCTGACTGCCGCCGTCGACGAGCTTGATCGGTTCACCGCGCACGATGTGGCCGAGGAATTGCGTAATCACGCGTGAGCTGCCTTCCTTCGCGGTATTCATCGAATCGAGCCCTGCGCCGATCCAGTTGAAGGGCCGGAACAAGGTGTAATCCAGTCCTTGTTCCATGCCGTAGGCATGAATCACGCGATCCATGAGCTGTTTCGCGCAGGAATAAATCCACCGCGGCTTGTTGATCGGTCCGAGCACAAGATTCGACATCTCGGGATCGAAAGCTTTATCGGCCGACATGCCGTAGACCTCGGACGTCGAGGGAAAGATGATTCGTTTTTTGTACTTCACTGCCGAGCGCACGATCGGCAGATTGGCTTCGAAATCCAGCTCGAAGACGCGCAGCGGTTCTTTCACATACGTGGCCGGCGTGGCGATTGCGACCAGCGGCAGCACCGTGTCGCATTTACGAATGTTGTATTCGATCCATTCCTTATTGATCGTGATATCGCCTTCGGCGAAATGGAACCGGTCATG
Organism: Burkholderiales bacterium; assembly: GCA_035273665.1. GTDB lineage: Bacteria > Pseudomonadota > Gammaproteobacteria > Burkholderiales > SG8-39 > DATEEW01. Next base: position 2,014 of record DATEOW010000030.1, read on the forward strand.
CCGAATCACATCGCCCAGCCGGTCGGACCCCATGTCCATGCCGTACACATGCCAGTTGGTCGTTTCGATAATGCGATTGGAGAGGTGATGGCCGATGAAGCCGTTCACACCCAGGATCAACACTTTTTTCATAATTCACCTAAGACTGCGGATGAGGGTGGCGCGCTCGTGCAAACGAGCGGATCGGTTATCAGGAGTCGGATCGTCCCAAATAAAACGGAAAGGCGCCGTGCAAGGCGCGCCATTGTGCCGCACTCAGCGGCTGGCTGTTCAATTCTGCCGCCAATATTTTGAGGACATTGCCGTCGCTGCAGGCAACCAGCAGCTCCTCGCCGGCTGTATATAAGGCGGGCGCGGCGATATCCGGCGCGGCCCCGCTCACTTGCGTCCGCAATACACGCAAGCGGCCGGCTGGAATATCGCAAAAAGCGCCCGGGTAGGGCGGTGCGACGGCGCGAACGAGGTTATGGATTTGCACCGCGCCTTGGTGCCAGTCGATGCGGCCGTCTTCGGGCTTGCGTCCGCTGAAATAACTGCCCGCGGATAAATCCTGCGGTTTCAATTCAGCGGTGCCATCGAGCAAGCGGGGCAGCGCCCGTCGCAGCGTGGATTCCGCCGCGAAGGTCACCTTCTCGAAGACATCCTGCGCGGTATCGTCCGGGAGGATGGGCACCGCTTCCTGATCGACGATACGGCCGGCATCCGGTTTGACGGTCATTTCATGCAGCGTGGCGCCCGTTTCTTTTTCGCCTTGCAGAACGGCCCAGTTCACAGGCACGCGACCGCGATAAAGCGGCAGCAGCGAGCCATGCATGTTGAAGGCGCCTCGAGATGCAACTTCGAGCAGCGGTTCTTTCAACATATGCCGGTAATAGAAACTGAACAGAAAATCCGGATTCAGTTCTTGTAGCAGCGCGAGGAGTTCGGGGGTGTTGGGGTCCGCAGGCTTGATCACGCGGATGCCGGCGTCTTCGGCCAATTGCGCAACGCTGGCGAACCAGATGTCCTCGCCGGGATTGTCTTCATGCGTGACGACCAACGCGACGTCCACGCCTTCCTCGAGCAGCACGCGCAGGCAGCGCACGCCGACGTTGTGATAAGCGAAAACGACCGAGCGATGCATCGACGCTACCCGGACTAGCGAACGCGGCGCAGGGGTTCGGCGCTCTCGCTCCCCATCTTGTCACTGAGGGGCTGATTTTCCAGCACCGCGCTGATCAGATAGCGCGGCCGCTTCAGCACTTCCTGATAGATGCGGCCGATGTACTCGCCCAAGAGGCCGATGCCGAACAGCACCACGCCGAACAACAAGAACTGCACGCCGTCCGTCACGGAGGCGAACACGCCTTCGGCCGCTTCGCCGCGAATCAGCCGGTGAATAATCTGAAAGGCGACCACACCAAAAGAACCGAAAGCAAGCAAAAATCCGAACAACGAAAAGATCTGGAGCGGTGCGACGGAGAAACCGGTCACCAGATCGAAATTCAAGCGCACGAGTTTGTAGAACGAATACTTCGTTTCGCCGTGCGCGCGTTCTTCATGCGCGACTTCCACTTCGGTCGGGCGCTGCGCGAAGCTGTAGGCGAGGGCGGGCACAAAGGTGTTGACCTCTTCGCATTGGTTGATCGCATCGACCACATTGCGGCCATAGGCGCGCAGCATGCAACCTTGGTCGGTCATGTGGATATCGGTCGTGCGTTCGCGCCAGTGGTTCATCAGCTTCGAGGCATTGCGGCGGAACCAGTTGTCTTGACGCAAGCGCCGCACACCGCCCACGTAATCGAAGCCTTCATCCATGGCGGCAAGCAGCTTGGCGATTTCTTCGGGCGGGTTCTGCAAATCAGCGTCGAGTGTGACGATGCGCGTGCCGCGGCAACGCTCGAAGCCCGCGAGGATGGCCATGTGTTGGCCGTAATTGCCGTTGAACAAAATCACGCGCGTGACATCGGGCCGTTGTTCGAATTGTTGACGCAGCAGCGCGGCCGACCGATCGCGGCTGCCGTCGTTCACGAAAATGATTTCATAAGGCAGGCCCAGCGCGTCGAGCGCGGGATAAAGCCGGGCGTATAGCGAAGGCAGGCCCGCCTCTTCGTTGTAGACGGGAATGACGACGGATAAAACAGGTTGGCTCATTTCGATTCCTGGAATACACGGACCATCGCTTGGCAGACGCGGTCCACATCGCCATCCTGCATGGCGGGAAAAAGCGGAAGGCTCACAATGCTGCGCCCAATGCGTTCAGCATGCGGGCAATCGCCCTCTTTCCACCCTAGACGGCGATACAGCGAGAACAAGTGAATGCAGGGGTAATGGACCCCGATACCGATGCCTTGTTCCCGCATGGCGGAGATAAAGGCGGCGCGCGGCATCGATTCCGGCAGCACGATATGGAACATATGCCAGTTCGAGTGTTTGAAATCCGCCGGCGGCAATTCGCATTTCAGGCTGCGGTCGATCAGATCGAAATAGCGCTTGGCCAGGGCGCGCCGGCGCTCGGTGAATTCGCGCAGGCGTTCGAGTTGTCCGATGCCGATCCGCGCGGCCACGTCGGTGAGGTTCCATTTGTAGCCCAGCTCGGCGACGTCCACCACATCTTCGCCTGAACGTGTCACCCCTTGCAGGCGCAAAAGACGCGCGCGCTTTGCCGTCGCTTCGTCGGGGACCACCAATGCGCCCCCTTCGGTCGTCGTGATGTTTTTATTCGGATGAAAGCTGAAAGCCGTCATATCGCCGGCCGCACCGATGGGTTGGCCTTCCCATTCGCTGCCCATCGCCTGGGCGGCGTCTTCGATCACGCGCAGACCGTGTCGATCCGCAATCGCGTGCAGCCGTTCTTGATCGACCGGCAATCCCGCGAGATAAACCGGCATGATCGCTTTGGTTCCGGCGCGAATCGATTTTTCCACCAGCTTCAGGTCGATGTTGCGCGTCTTCGGATCGACATCCACAAACACCGGCCACGCACCGACGTTCAAAATCACGTTACTGGTCGCGACCCACGACAAAGGCGTGGTGATGACTTCATCGCCTACACCGACATTGGCCAAACGCAAGGCGAGTTCCAGTGCCGCGGTGCCCGAATTGACCGCGATGACGGGGCGTCCTTCGCACATCGCCGTCAGGCGCTTCTCGAATTCCAGCACTTGCGGGCCGGAAGTAATCCAGCCCGAACGCAACACGTCCGCAACGCCGGCGATGGTCGCTTCGTCGATGGAGGGGCGAGTGAAGGGTAGAAAGTCCATCTTTAAGTGCCCAGTACGGTTGCGAGCAAGCGCAGCTGTGCGAGCGAGGGCAAATTAAAACAACTGGGCGAGCGATTTGTAATTGCAACAACGTTCATCGAAAAACCTTGATCGAAGAGTGCCTTCTTTAACTACGCGCAACCACATACACGCCGACGATAATGATGCCGATCCCCAGTAAACGCATGGGAGTGACCGATTCGCCGAAGAGGTAATACGCCGCCACGGCATTGACCACATAGCCGATGGAAAGCATGGGATAGGCGATGCTGACTTCCACGCGCGAGAGCGCCATGATCCACACGACCACGCTGATCGCATAACAGACCAGGCCGCCGAGAATATGG
>DATEOW010000031.1:0-5855 GCA_035273665.1 Burkholderiales bacterium
CCGTTCAAGCTCAGGTTTTCCAGATTGGCACCCAAGGTCCAGTCGACACTCGACACGACAGTGTCGATGCCTTCATCGGCATTCTCGGTGATGAGGTCCCCGGCACTATCCACGACGTAGGTGTCGTTGCCGCCGCCCCCGGCGAGCGAGTCGCCGCCGCCACCGCCATTGAGCACATTGTTAGCTGCATTCCCTTGAATGCTGTTGTTCAGGGCGTTGCCCGTACCGTCGATATCGCTGGCGCCGCCGAGCGTCAAATTCTCTACGTTGGCGCCAAGCGTATAGGACGCTGAAGCTTCGACCGTATCGGTGCCTTCGTTGGCATTTTCAACAACGACATCGCCGTTGCTATCGATTTTGTAGAAGTCGTTGCCTGTGCCGCCGCGCAGATTGTCGTTACCGGCGCCGCCATCGAGACTGTCATTCCCGGCCCCCCCGCTCAAAATGTTGGCCAACGCGTTGCCGGTGATCTGATTGTTGAAGGAATTGCCGGTGCCGGTGGTCGCATTCCCAGTGAGCACAAGATTTTCGAGTGTACTGCCGAGCGTGTAGTTGATCGAAGAATGGACGGTGTCAGTGCCGGCGAAGGAATCTTCGTAGACACGATCGTAACTATTGTCGACATAGTACGTGTCGTCACCCGCGCCGCCGATCATGGCGTCATAGTCGGTGCCGCCATCCAGTACATCGTCGCCATCACCGCCGTATAGGGTGTCGCGGCCGCTACCGCCTAAAAGCGTGTCGTTGCCGCCGACCGGATCGGGTTCGCCTTCGCCCTCTTCGTCGTCGTCATCCTCGTCATCCTCGTCATCCTCGTCGTCCTCGTCGTCTTCTTCCTCTTCCTCGTCTTCTCCGGCGTCGCCGTAGAGCACGTCGTTGCCCGCCCCGCCGTCGATCAGATCGTCGCCGCCATTTCCCGTCAGCTCGTTGGAACCGCTATTGCCCGTGATGCTGTTGTCCACCTCGTTACCTTCGCCCGATAAACTGCTCGTGCCGGTCAAAACGAGGTTCTCGATGTTCGACCCGAGTTCGACACTAACGCTCGCGCTGACGGTATCGATACCGCCGTCCGCCGCTTCGTTGACAAAGTCGTAGCTGCTATCGACCACATAGCTATCGTTGCCGGCGCCGCCCGACATGAGGTCGTAACCGGTCCCGCCATTGAGCAGGTCGTCGCCTCCGCCGCCGATAAGCGTATCGTTGCCCGATAGGCCATTGAGTTGATCGCTGCCTTCAGTGCCGGTCAGCACATTCGATGCGGTGTTGCCGTTGGCGACGAGCGTGCCTTCAAAACCGCCCTCGCGCTGGAGCGTGAGGTTCTCCAAATTGCTGCCCAGAGTCCAATTGAGATTGACTGCGACGACCGTATCAATCCCTTGGCTGCTCGACTCGATGGTTTGATCGGCGAGATTGTCGACGCGATAGGTGTCGTTACCGTAGCCGCCGCGCATGATATCGGCGCCGGCACCGCCGTCCAGAATGTTGTTGCCGTTATTGCCTTGCAGGGTGTTCGCCAACTCGTTGCCGGTCGCATTGATATGCGCGGAACCGGTCAACGTGAGGTTTTCGATATTCGCGCCGATCGCATAGCTCACGCTCGAGTCGACGGTGTCCAGTCCCTCTCCTGCGTTTTCTATGACGACATCGGCGACGTTATCGACGATATATCGATCGTTCCCGCCCCGTCCGGCCATGGTATCGACCCCGGCAAAGCCATTAATGACATCCGCCGCGTCGGTACCAATAAGATTGTCGGCAGCTGAAGTGCCGTTGATATTTGCCATGCTGACTCCTCCTGAAGATCACCTGTTATGACATGGATAGCTGCTGTGAAGCTGCGACCGGCGGGTAGACCCGCTCTCGGAATTCTTTAAGTCATAGCGCGCGTCGTCCCGCCCGCAAAGGCAGATCGTCGTGCGTGATTCAATTGGATTCGGCTTGTGGTTTTTTCTTTATGCCGAGAACACGGCGATCTTCGCGACGAGAAGGTCGGGCAGATCGGGCGGCTAGCCTACAGCAGGGAAGAGATATTCGGCAAACACTAGACTCTAAAGTGTCAAATAAACCGACAGCTTAAGGCTAGTTGGTCCCCGTGCCGTGTTTGGCATCTCTGGCGGTAGTGGAATGGCTGTTCGGCTGTCCGGGTTGCGGCATGCTTTGCGATTCTTCTTGTTTGGTCATCGTGCCGTCAGGCGAATTACTCGGACTATCCTGCCCCGCGGTGCTGGGTGCGCTGGAAGTCGATCCCACTACAGCGCTGTTCGGAACAGAGGGGTCAGCAGGCGCCACAGCGGCGGTCCCGGGCTGCACACCATCAGTCTTCGTGCCGCCGGGCAGCGTTGCGGATTCGGAACTCGCTTCTTCACGTCCACAAGCGCTCAGCGCAAGCGCTGCGCAGAGGACAAGGCCTAGTTGCTTATACATGTTGTACTCCGTCGATAAAATAGCGCTTCGTTGATAACGTTAGCGCTTCGTTGAGACAGCGGCAGGCGTTGCAGAGGTCATCGCCTGCTTGCCTTGTTTGTAATTGGCCACGGCGCGGTCCTGATATTTGGCCAGCAATTCCGCATCTTTCTTGGCCGTTTCCGCCGCCTTGGCTTTAGTTGCCTCTGTAGCCGCTATTTGCTCCGGTGTCGGGGGCGGCAACTTAGCGAACGCAGCGGTCCCAAGCATGACGCTCATGACGAAGACGGAAAGTTTCAAGTGCTTCATACATTGCCTCCGAGATTGACCTCGTTCGGATCGGCCAGGGGCCTTTCTCTGCCGATATCGCGGCCCACTTTGCCGCTGCGATAGTCGTCGTACCAAAGGGCATGGTGCTCTTTCACCCATTGCTCATCCGCATAACCGGTACGCATGGCTCGATATGCACCGCGCATGCCGATGGTTCCCATGTAGATATGCCCGAGCGCGCCCATCATGAAGAGCAGCGCGCCGATGAGATGAAGCACGTGCGCGATCTGCATGGTTCTGCGTGTCTGCTCGAAATTGGGAAAATCCAGTACCAAGCCGGAGATACCGACCAGCAGCCCCAACAGGCTAAGACCTCCCCAGAACCAGGCCTTCTCACCCGCATTGAACCGATGCGAGGCCGGCTCCGCATGTCCGCGCGAAAACAATCCCCCGAAACGCCGAACCCACAGCCAATCTTCACGCCGCCAGAAATTGTCGCGAACGAAGGTAATGAAGAGGAGCACGCAACAGACGATGAATACGGGTCCGACGAAATTGTGAATGATCTTCGCACCCGCGGCGATGAAGCTGAACAAGTTGTGCCCGATAAGCGGCAGCAACACATGTTTGCCGAACAACAAGGCGAGTCCGGTAAAGGCGAGCAGGAGGAAAGTAATTGCCGTCGTCCAGTGAATCAGGCGCTCCCATGTGTTGAAGCGGCGCAGCATGCGACCGGTGGGCTCGCCATGTAAACCGATGCTGCCCTTGACCGCGAAGAAAGCCAGAATGCCGAGGAAGACGACCGAAAGCGCAATGCCGCCATAGATCGTGAGCGGACCGTTGCGAAGTTCCCGCCAACTTTCGCCGGTACTTAAAATCAAAACACCTTTTTCCTTGCCGGGCAGAGAGCTGTAGCCTTTATCGCCTTCCCGTACCTCGCGCCAGAAAGGCGCGTTATTGCCCGGCTGCGTAAGCTGACGCTGCGCCTGTTCGCGCTGCCGTTCCTGCGTGCGCTCGCTCGGTTGCGCAACGGCAGTGAATGACATCGCGACCGTGACCAGGGCGATCCAACCCAAAGTCCAATTTTTCATGGCGACTCCTTCACTTCTTCGCGTGCCTTAATTTGTGCGCACGTATTCGTTCTGACCTTGCGCGCGCTCGCGCAAGGCTCGATCCCATTTCTGTTTGTCCCCGCCGTAGACTGCGCTGTCCCATGGCTGTGCATCGGCCTTGCCGGAGTATTCGCCTTGTTCATAGTGGGAGACTTGCGCCTTTTCGCTACAGCCACCGACCATCGCGGCCGCAAACATCAGTATCAGCACACGCGCACTCATTTCTTTTCCTCCTCGACCGGACGCGGCGCCGCTTGCTTCTCCGGTCGGCCATAAGCGGTGTCCCAGCCGGCGATCGGCGTAGCGGACCCGCGGCGCGTGGTCCGCTCGCGGTAGATGTCCGAAATCACATCGCCGTCACCTGCCAGCAGCGCCTTGGTAGAACACATTTCCGCACAGGCGGGGAGCTTGCCTTCCGCAAGTCGATTGGCACCGTATTGCGCGAATTCTTCGGCACTACCGTCGGCTTCAGGTCCACCTGCGCAAAAAGTGCACTTGTCCATTTTGCCGCGCGAACCGAAAGCTTCGGTTTGCGGGAACTGCGGTGCGCCGAAAGGACAGGCGTAGAGACAGTAGCCGCAGCCGATGCACATATCTTTATCGTGCAACACCACGCCTTCGCTCGTCTGATAGAAGCAATCGACCGGACAAACCGCCATGCACGGCGCATCCGAGCAGTGCATACAGGCTACGGAAATCGACTTCTCGCCGGGCACGCCGTCGTTCAGCGTAACCACGCGACGTCGATTGACGCCCCAGGGCACCTCGTTGGTATTCTTACAGGCAGTCACGCAACCGTTGCACTCGATGCAGCGCTCCGCATCACAAATGAATTTCATACGCGCCATATTGTTCTCCTTTGCGCCTACGTTGCTTAAAGGTCTCTTCGATTCACGTCTTGCGATGAGCGACATTGCAAATGACACGCATCGGGCTTCGTCTTGCTTTGTCCTCGTTCGCATAGCTGCGCTTGCTCACGACCATATTCGGCAACCATCACGCCTCAGCCTTTTCAATGTTGCAAACGGTGGTCTTCGTCTCTTGCATCATGGTCACCGAGTCATAACCATAAGTTGTCGCCGTGTTGACCGCTTCACCGCGAACAATGGGCGCGGCGCCCTCCGGGTAATAGGGCAGCATGTCCGTTCCCTGCCACCAGCCCGAAAAGTGGAAGGGAATGAAAGCGTGATCCGGGCCGACGCGCTCGGTGACCAGCGCTTTGACCTTGATCTTCGCGCCGGTCGGTGTCTTCACCCAAACGTACTCGCCGTTGCGGATGCCGCGATCATTCGCCGCGCGTGGATTGATTTCCACAAAGTTGTCTTGCTGTAATTCCGCCAACCAGGGATTCGAACGCGTCTCCTCGCCGCCACCCTCGTATTCGACGAGACGCCCACTCGTGAGGATGATGGGAAACTGCTTGCCGATATCCCGATTCTTGTCCTGCACGCTTTTGTAGAGCGTAGGCAGCCGCCAAAAAGCTTTCTTATCGTCGTGCGTTGGATATTTGTCGACGAGATCGGGACGAATACCGTAGAGCGGCTCGCGATGCAGCGGAACCGGATCGGGAAAATTCCATACGACTGCACGCGCCTTTGCGTTGCCGAAGGGATGACAACCGTGTTTCATGACCACGCGTTGTATGCCTCCTGACAAATCCGTTTTCCAGTTTCTGCCTTCCGCTTCCGCTTTCTCGGCGTCCGTGAGTTCATCCCACCAACCCAGTTTCTTCATCAGCACATGATCGAACTCCGGATAACCGGTGCTGATGTCGCCGCCTTTGGGATAAGAACCATCTTCCGCCAACAAGCTCACGCCTTCACGCTCCACACCGAAATTCGCCCTGAAGCAGCCCCCGCCGTCCATCATGTGCTGACTGGTGTTGTAAAGAATATGGGTGCCGGGATGTTTCAACTCCGGCGTGCCGTAACAAGGCCAGGGCAAGCCGAAATAATCGCCGTCCAGCGAATAGCCGGTCTGCGCATCCTTGCCGCCTTTCGCCCGCAGCGTTGTGGGATCGAAGACATGCATGTTGCGCATGTGCGCCTTGAGGCGCTCGGGCGATTGACC
>DATEOW010000032.1:0-24148 GCA_035273665.1 Burkholderiales bacterium
TAACCGCCATCGCAGCCCTCGTTTTGAGCCTCAGCGCGACGCTACCGGCTGCCGCCGGTCAATTGTACAAATGGACCGATGCCAACGGCCGTATCCAATACTCCGATACGCCGCCGCCTGATCGCAAAACCGAGACGCTGAGAGGGGGCGCTAGCAGTAGTTCGTCCTCCGGAGAAACAGCGTCTAAACCGTCGTCATCCTATGCAGATCAGGACCAAGCTTTTCGCAAACGTCGTGCAGAAGCTGCGGAAGACGAAGAAAAATTGGCCAAAGAAGAGGCAGACAAAAAGCGATTAGAGGACAGTTGCAAAAAAATGCGGAACGCCCTTGCTAACATGGAGAAGGGTGGGCGTTTTTCTCAGTCCGACGAGAAAGGCGAGCGCCAGTATCTCACCGATTCCCAGGTTCAAGCAGAAAGGGATCGCCTCCGGAACGACATTGAGACGCACTGCAACTCTTAAGCAGCTAAGTCTTTTTAATCCTGCCGCGACGCGCCTCTTTCGGATCGGCAGATAGCGGGCGATAAATTTCCACACGATCGCCGTCCTCCACTACAGCACCTACATTCGCAAGCCGGGCATGGATACCCACTCGGCACTGCGTTAAATCAAGCGCCGGGAAATCTCGCACGAGGCCGCTGACCTGAATGGCCTCCGCTATAGTGCTACCCTCCAGCACCTCCACGCTGTATAAAAGCTGTCTCAACGGCTCGGCGTAGACCACCTCGACTTTAATCATTTGGCTCCAGCGCGCACGGCATCGGCACGAGCAACAAAGGCATCGACCAGCGTATTGGCGATGTGATTGAACACCGGGCCTGCCAGCGTCTCCAGAAAGCCGCTGCTCATCTGATAGCTCAACCGAAGCTCCACCTTGCAGGCGTCCGGGCCTAAGGGCTTGAACAACCAATCGCCGTTCAAGTGTTTGAACAGACCTTTCACCAATCGGATTGTCATGGCGGTGCCGGGTTGCTTCAAGTTTTCTGTGGTGAATTGCTGCTGAACGCCGGCATAGGCGATATGGATCGTGGCCACGGTAATACTTTCGTCTCGCCGATGGATTTCCGTACGGCTGCACCATGGCAAAAATTTTGGATAGGACTCGATGTCCTCGACCAGGCTATACATCTGTTGCGCGCTGTGTTGGACGAGCGCCCCGCGTTCTATGCTCTTCATGCTTTAAAATGCCCGGTATGAGCATCGCCGAAAACCGCAAGGCCTTCCATGATTATTTCATCGAAGAGCGCCATGAAGCTGGAATTGTTCTCGAGGGGTGGGAAGCAAAAGCCATCCGCGCCGGCCGGGCAAATTTGAAAGAATCTTACGTCATCGTCCGAGGTGATGAGGTGTTTCTTATCGGCTCGCACATCAGCCCTTTGCCCACGGCGTCCACCCATATCTCTCCCGATCCGGTCCGAACCCGCAAACTGTTGTTGCACGGGGAGGAAATCAGCAAGCTCGCTGCCAAAGTCGACCGTGCGGGCTACACGCTTGTCCCGCTGAATCTGCACTTCAATAAAGGGCGCATCAAGCTCGAAATCGGGCTGGCGCGCGGCAAGAAGCAACACGATAAACGGGAAAGCGAAAAGCAACGCGAGTGGGCGCGGGAAAAGCAGCGGCTGATGCGCGCTAAACTTTGATTTCATCAATACGCCTGTCTTAGTCGCTCAAAAAAACACACGGCCGCAGCGGCGGCAACGTTTAAGGATTCCGCCTCGCTGCACATCGGGATGCGTACCCTGAAGGTTGCGAGCGAGGCCAATGGGTTTGACAGCCCAGCGCCCTCATTTCCGAACAACCAGGCAACAGGTGTTTTAAGCGATATATCGAACAAACTTTGTTCCGCCTTGCCTTGCATCGCAATAGACGAGCCTTCGAAGTGCCGCACGAATTCTGCAAGGTCGCAATCCTCGAAGATTCGCAAGGCAAAGTGCGCACCCATACCGGCACGAAGCACCTTGGGTGACCACGCAAATGCTGATCCGTGCGATAGCAAAACCTGCCGCACACCGGACGCTGCCGCACTTCTCAAGATTGAGCCCAGGTTTCCGGGGTCCTGGATCGCTTCCAGGAGCACCGCGTCTGCTGCCGGATCGGGGGCGCATTGCGGTTTGGGCGTCTTGACCACGGCGAGTATGCCGGTCGGTGTATGGACGGGCGCAATATCTTGGAACAGACGATCGCTTAAACGTATTTTTTGCGTCGCCCGTACGCGGTCGAATAAATTCGACAGTTCAGGGCGCATGGCGCCGCTGTCGTTGAGCGCCAAAATATCGATCTCATGTCCGGAGTGATCGAAGGTTTCGACCAGATGCGGTCCGTCAAGCAAGGTGATGCCTTGCTTTCGACGTTCATGCGAAGACTTACTGAATTTCAGCAGCGTCTTGAAGAGGGCATTGTCACGCGATTGAATCAGCTTGGCGTCGCGCATCGCTATTCGAAGAGAGCCTCTTGGATAGGTTCCATGCCGAGCAATGCACGCACCGGTGCGAAACTGCGGCGGTGGATTTCGCAATGGCCATGCAGGCGTAAAGCCTCCAGATGTGCCGGCGTAGGATAGCCTTTGTGCTGATCGAATCCGTAATACGGATAACGCGCATGCCAGCGTTGCATTTCCGCATCGCGTTCTGTTTTCGCAAGGATCGACGCAGCCCCGATGGCCCGCACTTTGGCATCCCCGGCAATCACGGCGCGAGCCGGCAAACCGAGTTCTGGACAACGATTACCGTCGATAAGCACTTCGTGCGGCAAAGTCTGTAAAGCGCGTACCGCCCGTTGCATGGCGAGCATGGTGGCGCCCAGTATGTTCAACATATCGATTTCTTCGACCGATGCACTTGCCACTGCCCACGCAATTGCCCTCTCTTTAATGCGGGGGGCCAGCGTATTCCGCCGCTCTTCGCTCAAAACTTTTGAATCGTCAATGCCGCGAATCCGGCGCGCCGGATCGAGTATCACCGCGGCCGCATAAACAGGTCCGGCGAGCGGTCCCCGCCCCGCTTCATCGACTCCACATACGAGCAGAGAAGCCTTCATCAAACGGCCGCTTCAATCAATGGACGCAACGCGCCAGCCGCTGAATCCGCCGCGTTCCGGCGCATGTTGCGATGTACTTCGTCAAAATGCAGCGCGATGCTTTTTCGTACAGGTTCATCCTGCAGCAGATTCAGGCAGGCTTGAGCGAGATTCTCCGGTGTCATTTCATCCTGGATGAATTCAGGCACCACCCAACGGCCAGAAAGAATATTCGGTAGTCCAATATGCTCCACACGGATTACCCGCTTGGCAATGGCGTATGAAGCGGGCGTTACCCGATAAGCGATCACCATGGGACAGCGAAGCAAAGCCGCTTCGAGGGTAACGGTGCCGCTTGTCGCCAGCGCCACATGGCTGGCCGATAGCGCGTCGTGCGCATGGCCAAAGAGCATCTGCAAGGGAAGATCTTGCGCGCCGAGCGTATAGAGAATGGTTTCGAACAGATCGCGCGTTTCTCGCGTAATGAGCGGCACGAGGAAACGTGTCTGCGGTGAGCGCATGTGTATAAGCTTCGCGGCCTCGATGAGCGGCCCGGCCATCTGTTCCACTTCGCTTTGCCTGCTACCTGGGAGGATTGTGACGATGGGGGCATCGGCCGGCAAACGCAGATGCTCGATCATGGCCTCCCTATCGATATTGTCCGGAATTTCGTCTGCGAGCGGATGGCCGATGAAAGTCACCGGGATGCCTTCTTCTTTGTAAATCGCCTCCTCGAAAGGGAGTAAAACGAGCATATGTGAGACTGCGGCCCGAATCGTCTTGATGCGCCCTCGCCGCCACGCCCAAACGGTGGGACTGACGACATGTGCAGTGCGGATACCGCGGCGCTTCAGGCGTTTTTCCAAGCCTAGATTGAAGTCTGGCGCATCGATACCGATGAATAAATGCGGACGCGCGTCTACTATCCTTTTGAGCAGTTCGGCGCGGATCGAGAATAGCGCTGGTAAATGTCTGAGAACCTCCAGCAACCCACGTACAGCGAGGCGTTCTTGATCGAACCAGGAGTCGAGACCGGCGGACTGCATCTTTGGACCGCCGATTCCAAAAAATTCTGCGTTTGGATAAAGCTTGCGTAGCGCGTCGATGAGCCGACTACCGAGCAAATCACCTGAGGCCTCGCCGGCAACGAGGGCAATACGTGGTGCCTGAGTTCTATGCATGCCTTTACCGAACGATGCCGCGTTTAGCGCTGCGCAGAAAATCGATCAGCGGCGTTATTTCCGCCATATGACCGTATTCTTTATCGAGCGTCTCCGTCGCTTCCGCTAGGCCGAGGCCGCTGCGATAAATGGTTTTATAAGCGCGGCGCAGTGCAGTAATCGCTTCTTCGGAAAAGCCGCGACGTTTAAGTCCTTCCGTGTTCATGCCATGCGGAGCGCAGGGATTACCGGCGACCATAATATAAGGCGGTACATCTTGAAGCAGGATGGTGCCGCCCCCGGCCATGGCATGCGCACCGATTTTGACGAATTGATGGACGCCCGTCATGCCACCCAAAATCGCCCAGTCGCCGACGTGCACGTGCCCGGCGATTTGAGCGTTACTGGCGAAGATCGTGTGGCTGCCGATTTGGCAATCATGGGCGATATGAACGTATCCCATGATCCAGTTATCGTTTCCGACCCGGGTGATGCCCGCGTCTTGCGCTGTCCCGGTGTGGATGGTGCAGTATTCCCGGATCGTGTTGCGATCGCCGATTTCCAGTTCGGTAGGCTCGCCCGCGTATTTCTTATCCTGAGGTTCGCCGCCGATGGACGAGAACTGGAAAATGCGGTTCTCGGAGCCGATGCGAGTGTGCCCCTCCACGATGACATGAGGCCCGATCACGGTGCCCTCGCCGATGCGGACATGCTCGCCAACGAGTGAATAGGCGCCGACTGAGACGTTTGCAGCCAGTTGCGCGCCGGGGTGAACGATAGCGGTAGGATGAATCATGTTTGAGCGGGCGGCCCATTCTCACGCATGGTGCACATCAGCTTCGCTTCAGTCGCAAGCGTGTCCCCGACCCATGCCTCACAGGAAAATTTCCAAACGCCTTTGAGGAAGCGATCGACGTTGGCAACGAGCCTTAACTGGTCCCCTGGTCCCACCGGGCTTTTGAATCGCGCTTCATCAATGCCGAGAAAATAAACAACCGAGTGCTGGCCCGGTGTGCGTTCCCCCGTTTTGAACGCGAGAATCGCAGCCGCTTGCGCCATGGCCTCGATGACGAGAACGCCGGGCATGATCGGGTGATTTGGAAAATGTCCCGGAAAGAACGGCTCGTTCATGGTGACGTTCTTAATCGCGACGATCTGCTTTCCCGGTTCGCATTCGAGAACCCGGTCCACCAGCAGAAACGGGTATCGATGCGGCAGAAACTCGAGAATCTGTTTAATGTCCATGGCGTTCATTCTTCTTGCTCCGTATCCTTGCGGCTCGATTGCCGCAGGCTTTTCTTTTTGCGATCCAAGCCGCGTATCAGTGCGACTGTGCGACGCCATTCACGAATGGGAGTGGCCGGAATAACGCTTCCGTACATCCCCGGTTCATCGATCGATCGGGTAACCCATGTGCCGCCCGATATGACCACCCGGTCCGCAATATTCAAATGACCGCCGATCATTGCCGCGCCACCAATCATGCAGTGTCTGCCAATGGTGGTACTGCCCGCTATGCCCGTACATCCGGCAACCGCGGTGTGTTCGCCAATACGCACATTGTGACCAATCTGGATTTGGTTATCGAGCTTGACGCCGACTTCTATGATCGTATCGTCCAACGCGCCGCGATCGATCGTCGTGTTCGCCCCGATCTCTACATCGTCGCCGATCAGCACGCCGCCGATCTGCGGAATTTTCAGCCATCGGCCCTCATGGGGCGCGTAGCCGAAGCCGTCCGCGCCGAGGACCGCCCCCGAGTGAACGATAACGCGCTGGCCTAGCTTGCATCCGGCATACAGGCTGACACGGCTATGCAAACGGCTGTCTTTGCCGATTTTAGAACCAGCACCGATCATGCAGCCTGGCCCGATGGAGACATTGGCTTTAATACAGACTTCCGTTTCGATCACACAACCCGGGCCGATGTGCGCGCTGGGATCGATGTCCGCACCCACGGCGACGATTGCGGATGGATGGATGCCTGCTCGCACCGGTTCTATCGGGTTGAGTAATAGGGACAGCTGCGCGAAATAATAATATGGGTCACGGCAGACAATGCGCGGCCTAGCCGTCGCATCCCGCTCCGAATCGCTGACAATGACCGCCCCAGCACGCGTCTTCATCAAGTCATCGCGGTATTTTCCTTGGGAGAAAAAACTGATTTGGTCCGCGCCGGCACTTTTCAGCGTGGCAACTTGGCGGATAGGGATTTGTGCATCGCCGACTAATTCACCGCCGAGACGTTCAACGATTTCCCCAAGGCGGAGAGTAGGCCGCATGGGATTCGGCTATTTACCGCCGGGCTGCTTGGAATCGTCCAGCGCTCGCACCACTTTTTCGGTGATGTCGATGCGAGGATTGGCGTAAACGGCTTCTTGCAGGATGATGTCGAACTTTTCGCTTTCGGCGATCTGACGCACGACCTTGTTGGCCCGCTCCAGTACCTGACTCAGTTCTTCATTGCGACGTTGATTGATATCCTCACGCGCCTCGCGCTGTTTGCGCTGAAAATCGCGCGTTAGTTCGCGCAACTCGGAATCTCGTCTATTGCGCTCGCTATCGGATAGGGTCAGGGCATCCTTATCGGATTTTTCCTGCAAACGCTTGATCTGTTCGGCTAGCTTCGCCATTTCCTGTTCACGCTTTGCCACTTCCGCTTCAATGCGCTTTTGGGCGCGTTGTGCGGGGGCGGATTCGCGCAAGATGCGGTCAAGGTTCACGACACCGATTTTGAGATCGGCTTGCGCGGCTGCGCCTCCACTAACAAGTAGCAGCGACAAGATGAGCAGTTGTTTAACGTGGCGCAAATTTTTACCCGCTGGCATCAGAAGCTTGACCCGAATTGGAACTGGAATCGTTGCACGTCGTCGCCGTCTTCCGAATTCAGGGGGAAAGCGACGATAAGCTTAAGCGGCCCGAAAGGCGAATTCCAGTTCAAGAACGCACCGGTAGAGTACCGCAACTTCACGTCGCTCAGTGTTTCGTCCTCTTCATCCGACCATACCTGACCGACATCGAAGAACAACCCTAAGCGGGCCGATCTGTCCAACCCCATTCCGGGGACGGGAAACATCAATTCTGCATTACCGACGAATTTTCTGGACCCACCCACCGCGCGATCGTCGTCATCGCGTGGACCCAATGAGCTTTGCTTGTAGCCGCGCAGGGATGAGGCGCCGCCCGCATAAAACGACTTGAAGAACGGCAGGGTGCTATCACCATAATCGCCGGCGTAACCCGCTTCACCCCCAAGCATCAACACGACGTCAGACGATATCGGGTGATACCACTGGAGCTGGTAGCTTGCTTTGTAGTAGGTCAGATCCATGCCGGGCAATCCGACCTCGAAGAATGCACGCTGATAGGTGCCTGCCGTGGTCCAGATGGCGCTATCGCGGCGGTCGCGAGCCCAACCCGCCGTGGCGATAAGTGCCGTAGGATCATCGGTACCGACATCTTCGACAAAGTCCACGAAGCGATCAGGGCTGTCGTCGAATAACTCGATCTTGGTGAGTTCGAATGCCAAACCAAAGTTGATCCGATCGGTTTCGCTCACAGGCACCCCGCCTCGCACACCGGCGCCATAGGTGTCGGTGACATAACGACCTAAATCCAGATCGTCAGTATCGAAGCGGCGATTATAGATATCAAAACCAGCGCTCACGCCGTCAATGGTGAAATACGGGTTGGTATAAGACATGCCGATATTTCGGTTCACCTTGCTGGTGTTCGTGTTGATGCTCAGCGATTTCCCGGTACCGAACACATTGGTTTGCTGCACCGAACCAGCTAACACCAGGCCGTCCGAACTCGATAAACCGGCGCCGAACATCAATTGCCCGGTGGGCTTCTCGACGACTTTGTAAGTGACATCGACTTGGTCCGTGGTTCCGGCAACGGGCTCCGTATCGAGAGTCACTTCAGTGAAATAGTTGAGCTTGTCGACGCGGCGCTTGGAAAGCTGAAGCTTTTCGTTATCGTAGTACGCCCCTTCGAGCTGTCGCATTTCACGGCGGATGACTTCATCCCGCGTGCGGGTATTTCCGACCACATTGAGCCGTCGCACGTAAACCCGGCGGCCCGGATCGACCATGATCGTGAACGCAACCGTACGATTTTCTTTATTAATCTCCGGCACCGCGTTGGCATTTGCAAAGGCATAGCCTTCGTTTCCCAACCGATCGGTAATTGCCTTGCTTGAATCCGTGAGCTTGCGGCGGGAAAACGCTTCGCCCGGCTTGATTTTGACGAGCTTCATCAGCTCGGTTTCTGGCAGCAGCAGATCGCCGCCCAACTTCACATCGCTGACCGTATATTTCTCGCCTTCGGCGATATTGATGGTGATGTAGATATCACGCTTGTCCGGCGTAATCGTGACTTGCGTCGACTCGATATTAAAATCCAGGTAACCGCGATCCAGATAGAAAGAACGCAGCGTTTCCAGATCCGCCGAGAGCTTTTGTCGCGAATACTGGTCGTTCTTCGTGTACCACGTGAAAATGCCGGGCGTGCGAAGAGCGAAGAGCTCAAGCAGATCTTTCTCCGAGTAAGCTTGGTTGCCGACGATATTGAGACTTTTAATCTTCGCCGCTTCGCCCTCGTTAACGGCGAAATTGATGGCGACGCGATTTCGGTCCAAGGGCGTCACCGTCGTTTCAATGGTGACACCATATTTGCCGCGAGTCAGATACTGACGCTTGATTTCCTGCTCGGCCTGATCAATGAGCGCACGATCGAAGATGCGACCGTCAGCAATATCTTTATCGCGTAGCGCTTTCTTCACGTCTTCCGCGGGGAATTCTTTCATACCGCTGAAATCGATTTGGGCGATGGCGGGCCGCTCTTCGACGATAACCACCAGGACGTTGCCTTCCGCCTCGACGCGCACATCCTTGAAGAAACCCGTGGCGAACAAGGCGCGGATCGCTTCCGCGGCTTTGTCGTCGGTCATGCGATCGCCGACTCTGACGGGCAAATACCCGAATACGGTGCCCGCTTCGATACGCTGGATGCCGTCGACGCGGATATCGCGAATGACGAAAGGTTCCAGCGCATAGGCGCACGGCATCAGCATGGCGCCGATGAGCGCCGCGATTCTTTTCTTCATCTTCAGACGGTGTCCCTCGCCACCGAAGCGGAAACTATCCCAGTAGACGATTTATATCGTTATAAAAAGCAAACACCATCAGTGCCAACAACATGGCCAGGCCTGCGCGCTGGCCCAAGTCCATAATGCGTTCGGACACCGGGCTACCCTTCAAAAATTCGATCGTATAGTACATCAGGTGCCCGCCGTCTAATAGAGGAATGGGCAAGAGGTTCAGTACGCCGAGACTGATGCTGATCAGCGCAAGAAAGTTGATGTAACTGACGAGGCCCATTTTGGCCGACTGGCCCGCATAATCGGCGATGGTCACGGGACCGGAGAGATTGCGCCACGACAACTGACCCGTCAGCATTTTTCCCATGGCACGCAGGGAAAATATCGACATGTCCCATGTGCGTTTGAACCCCTGAAGCAAAGCCTCGCCGACGCCGTATTCAAGCGTTAATTGATATTCCTTGACTGCGTTTTGGTCGGCAATTAGACCTGCACCCATGCGTCCTTGGCCTGGCCGTTCAGGCGCCCCGTCCACGGGAGTGACCACGACTTCGCGCACCATGCCGTCTCTTTCGATACCTAATGGAAGCGGCTTGCCCAGCGACGCACTGATCTGCTTGATCAGCGCATGTCCATTCGATACCGGTTGTCCGGCGGCCGTGAGAATACGATCGCCGCTCTGGAGTCCTGCTCGCTCGGCCGGAGACTCGGCAAAGACTTTGCCGACCATGACCGGCAGATCGACAGTGTGCAATCCCAGACGGCTGATGAGATCCTGCTCCGGCTGGTCACCGGCGTCGGGTAGCACCTCGAGTGTGCGCCATTGCCGCATATTGTGTGCGTCGAGCACTTCCAATTGAATGGGGACATGATCGAGCGCGTATTGCAATACTTGCCACCGCAAGTCGGACCAGCCGGTCACAGGTTGCCCATTCACCGACAGGACGAGATCGCCGCCTTGCTGCCCGCTTTTTTCCGCGATGCTCATGGGTTCCGGCGTCCCCAATACCGGTTTCATATCCGGCACACCGTTCAGGCAAAGCCCCCAGTAGAAAAGAATTGCAAGAAGGAAATTCGCAATAGGCCCTGCGGACACGATGGCGAAACGCTTGCCGACGCTCTGTCGATTGAATGCACGGTTCAGATCCTCTGGAGCAACCTCGCCTTCGCGTTCGTCGACCATCTTGACGTACCCGCCCAAGGGAATCGCCGCCAATGCCCACTCCGTCTGATCCTTGCCAAAGCGCCGCATCAACAGCGGTTTACCGAAGCCGACGGAGAACCGCAGGACTTTCACCCCACATAGACGTGCCACCCAGTAATGGCCCAATTCATGAACGACGATCAGAACGCCAAGGGCGAGAATAAATGCGGCAACCGTATGTAGAAAACTCATGCCATTACCTTTGATGAACGCGTTAGCAGGCCGGACGCGTATCGACGCGCCAAACCGTCCGCTTCGACGACGTCGTCGAGCGTTTCAAGTTTAGATGCCGGAAGCGCCTGAAGCGTATCCTCAATCACCGTCGTGATCTGCGTGAAAGGAAGGCGGCGTGAAAGGAAAGCATCTACCGCAACCTCGTTCGCCGCATTGAAGACTGTGGATGCCGAACCTCCCGCCGCCAGCACTTGGTAAGCCAATGCCAGCGCGCGAAAACGTATGAAATCCGGCTTTTCGAAGCTCAATGTCCCGATCCGCGCGAGGTCAAGTAAATCGACCCCCGCCTCTACCCGATCCGGATAAGTCAGTGCCTGTGCGATAGGCGTACGCATGTCAGGATGTCCCATCTGCGCCAACACCGAACCATCGATGTATTCCACCATGGAATGGACCACGCTTTGTGGATGGAGCAACACTTCGATTTGCTCGGCCGGCGCGCCGAAAAGCCAATGTGCCTCGACAATTTCCAACGCTTTATTCATCATCGTCGCTGAATCGACCGAAATTTTGCGTCCCATCCGCCACACGGGATGCGCGCATGCTTGGTCAGGTGTGACCTGCGAGAGTTCCCCCAGCAGCTGGGTGCGGAACGGTCCGCCGCTGCCAGTGAGAACGATACGGCGAACGCCACAATCGTCCAACCTGCCGCGCGCCAAATGAGGCAAGCACTGAAAAATAGCATTATGTTCGCTGTCGATTGGCAGCAGATCGACAGCGTTGGTTTGAACTGCCGCCATAAAAACGGGGCCGGCCATGACCAGTGCTTCCTTGTTCGCCAGCAGCACCTTCTTGCCCGAGCGCGCTGCGGCCAGCGTGGGTTTGAGTCCTGCCGCCCCCACAATTGCAGCCATCACGGTATCGACTTCGGCATGTGAGGCCACCGCACTGAGGCCTGCTTCTCCGTATAACACCTCCACGCTCAATCCTTCAGCGGCTGCCCCTCGGGAAAAAATACCTGCGGCATCAGCATCCGCCACAACGGCGACGGTCGGTTTATGAATGCGGCACAACGCCAATAGCTCTTCATGATTTCGGTGCGCGGTCAAAGCATAGATTTGGAACCGGTCCGGGTGCCTTGCAATCACGTCCAGTGTGCTGCGCCCGATAGATCCCGTCGCGCCCAGAACGGTTAAGCGTTGGATGGCGCTCATTGCATCGAAACCCAGGCCGCAAGCGGCAGAACGGGCAACAAGGCATCGATCCGATCCAACATGCCCCCATGGCCGGGCAGCATGCCTCCGCTGTCTTTGAGCCCGGCGCGCCGCTTTAGTGCGGACTCAAAGAGGTCGCCGATGATGGCGGCAAGCGTCAATAGCGCGATCAAAGGAAACATCCACAAGGCGCCGCCGGGCTTTTCCGTGAGTGTCGGGGGCACGAGTCCCGGCAAAAAGAGAATCCAGACCAAAGCGTAAAGCGCGGTGGCGGCAAAGGCACCGTAGGCACCCGCCCACGTCTTCCCTGGACTGACGTTGGGAGCCAGTTTGCGTCCGCCGAATCGGCGTCCGGAAAAATAAGCCGCCACGTCCGCAACCCAGACCACTGCCATGAACATCAGGAAGACTCCAGGCCCGACGTTGCGCAATTGCAGCATTGCGCAATAGGTCGCCACCAAAATGAGCGCGCCCATCGGCAGTAAGACCCACAAGGGAAACGACTGCGGGCGTATGCGTAACCATAGCGGAGCTCCGATTGCCCAAAACAGGGTGGCCGCGCCAAAAAGGAACTGCAGGCTCTGCGCACTCCGCCCGCCTTCCAAGAGGCCGCTTTGCCAAGCGATTGCGATGCCAATTGCCGTCGCAATCGAGGCAAAGACATAACGGGCGACACCGAAGATGCGTGCCAGTCGGGCCCACTCACGGACTCCCGCAAACAAGAGGATGAGAACGAACAGGCCCCAGCCCAACGGCGGCAAAAAAAATACCGCGCCGAGCAACGCCGCCAACATGAGGATCGCGGTAAAGACGCGATCGTAGAGCACGCGCGTGAGCTCCGCGTTTAAGCGAGCTTGCGCGTATCAGCGGCCTGAGCGACTTGTTCGCTGGTCCTGCCGAATCGGCGCTCGCGCTGTTGATAGGACGCCACGGCTGCATCGAGCGCGTCCGCGTCGAAATCCGGCCACAGCAAATCGGTGAAGTACAACTCGCTGTAGGCCAATTGCCACAGGAGAAAATTGCTGATGCGTTGCTCTCCGCCGGTGCGAATGAACAAATCCGGTTCCGGCGCGTAGCTCATAGCGAGATAAGGGGCGAGCTCCGCCTCCGTATATTGCCCCACACGTTCGGGCTGTGCGTTCCCCAGGGCGTTCACGGCCTGCATGAGGTCCCAGCGACCGCCATAGTTGGCGCAAATCGTGAGGGTGAGCCTCGTGTTTCGCGCCGTAAGTGCTTCCCCTTCGGTGGCCAGACGCTGTATCGCTTCACCAAAGGGCTCAAGATTGCCCACGATGCGCAAACGAATCCCGTTCTCGTGCAGCTTGGCAACTTCGTTTTCCAATGCGGAATGGAATAACTGTTTCAGCATCGAGACCTCTTCGACCGGTCGGCGCCAGTTCTCCGAACTGAAAGCGAACACGGTGAGATATTCGATACCGAGCTCCGCGCACCGGCGAACCGTCGTACGTACCGCATCTGCGCCTTTGCGATGACCCGCGACCCGTGGCATAAACCGCTGCTTTGCCCAGCGGCCGTTGCCGTCCATGATGATGGCGACGTGGCGCGGGACAGCGCTCGTTGCGGGAATTTCGGTCGTCGAACTACTAAACATATTGCGGCACTCCGCTTGATCAAACTTGTAGCAGTTCAGCTTCTTTCTGCTGCAGGAGTTTGTCTACTTCGCCGATATAACGGTCCGTCAGTTTTTGTACTTCTTCTTGAGAACGGCGCTCGTCGTCTTCAGAAATCGTTTTGGCTTTGAGCTCATCCTTCAAATGCGTATTCGCGTCCCGGCGCAAATTGCGGATCGCCACTTTGGCCGCTTCGCCTTCCTGCTTTACGACCTTAATCAATTCGCGGCGTCGCTCTTCGGTCAACGCCGGCATTGGCACCCTGATTAGATCGCCTTGCGTGGCCGGATTCAAACCCAAATCGGAGTCGCGGATGGCTTTTTCCACCGCTCCCACCATTTTCTTTTCCCAGGGTTGCACCGAAATAGTACGCGCATCGACCAGGTTGATATTGGCAACTTGATTGATAGGCGTCGGCGTGCCGTAATAATCCACCATGACATGATCCAGCAGCCCGGCATGCGCCCGGCCGGTGCGAACCTTGCCCAGATCGTTTTTCAGGGTTTCGATCGACTTTTGCATTTTCTGCTCAGCCGTCTTCTTGATACTGGAGACATCCATCGTTCGTTCCCTCTCGACTCAATGCACGTTCAAACGTGTACCAGCGTACCTTCATCCTCGCCGTTGACTACGCGTAGCAACGCGCCCGGCTTATAAAGACTGAAAACGTTGATCGGCAACTTCTGATCGCGGCACAAGGCGAGTGCCGTCGCATCCATGACTTTCAAATCGCGCGAAATCGCTTCGTCGAAACTGACTTTATCGTAGCGCCTGGCATTGGGGTCCTTCATCGGATCCGCGGTGTACACGCCGTCGACTTTGGTCGCTTTCAGCACGATTTCCGCCCCCACCTCACTGCCCCGTAGCGCCGCTGCGGTATCGGTTGTAAAAAATGGGTTGCCTGTACCCGCGGCGAAAACGACGATCTTGCCTTCTTCGAGATAGCGCATTGCCTTGGGACGGATATAAGGTTCGACGACCTGCTCGATATTGATCGCCGATTGGACCCTGGCCTCCAGCCCCTTCAAGCGCATCACATCCGCAAGGGCCAATGCATTCATCACCGTCGCCAGCATTCCCATATAGTCGGCGGTGGCGCGATCCATGCCGGCAGCCCCCAGCGCGACCCCGCGAAAAATATTGCCGCCGCCAATAACGGTGCCGATCTCAACACCGAGCCGATGCACTGCCGCGATTTCGTCGACGATGGTTTCGATAATGTTGCGGTTGATGCCGAAGGGATCGTCCCCCATCAGCGCCTCCCCGCTTAACTTCAACAGAATCCGCTTGTAGCGCGGTGCCGTCATATGCGTGCCTGTATTGTCGTGTTGTTGATGGCGTGCGTGGGTTTAGGGTTTTGCCATACCGGCTTGAGCGGCAACTTCAGCGGCGAAGTCGGTTACTTTTTTCTCGATTCCCTCGCCTACGACAAAGAATTTGTAGCCGCGTAGCTTGGTCTTGCGCGAAGCAAGCATCTTCTCGACCGTCATCTTGTCGTCTTTGACGAAGGGCTGCCCCAGTAGGGTGTTTTCCGCGAGGAATTTGTTGATGCCACCTTCGACCATTTTCGCCACGATATCGGCAGGTTTTCCCGACTCGGCGGCACGCGCAGCAAGTATGCCGCGCTCGCGCTCGATGTCTTGCGGATCGATTTCGTTCTTCGACATCGCTTTGGGTTTGGCGAAAGCGATATGCATGGCGAGATCCTTGCCCATTTCCTCTTCGCCTTCGTATTCCACGAGCACGCCAATTTTCACGCCGTGCAGGTACTGGGCGATCTTGGCATCGGTCTGAATACGCGCAATGCGGCGGATGCTGATGTTCTCACCGATTTTCTGTACGAGCGCTTGACGTTTCGCTTCGACATTCTCTCCGCCGAGGTTGAGCTGCGACACGGCTGCAACGTCGGCCGGATTTTCCTTCGCCACGAGTTCGGCGAGGCCTTTAGCCAGCGCGATAAAATCGTCGTTCTTGGCCACGAAGTCGGTTTCGCAATTCAACTCGACAAGCGCGCCCAACTTCGCATCGCCGGAAAGATAAGCGCCAATGACACCCTCTGCTGCCACACGGCTCGCGGCCTTGTTCGCTTTTGCGCCGGATTTGATGCGCAACAGGTCTTCTGCTTTCTTCAAATCGCCGTCGGTTTCTGCGAGCGCCTTCTTGCACTCCATCATGCCCAGACCGGTGATTTCGCGCAGCTCCTTCACCATTGCTGCGGTAACTTCAGCCATCACTTGCTCCTTAAACTGACTTGAAAAAAAGGGCCAAGAGGGCCCTTTTTATTTGGTTTTCCGTTGGGCTTTCAGCCCGCGACGTTTTCTTCCACTTCGACAAAATCGTCGCTGCCGGCAGCAACAATTTCTTGAATGGTCTGAGAGCGGCCTTCCAAAATTGCGTCAGCGACACCGCGGCAATATAAGCGGATCGCGCGGCTTGAATCATCATTGCCGGGAATCACGTGGGTGATGCCATCTGGGGAGTGATTGCTATCGACCACCGCCACAACCGGAATTCCCAGCTTACGCGCTTCTTCGATGGCCCCCTTCTGATAACCCACGTCGATAACAAACAGCGCATCGGGCAAGCCGTCCAGAGACTTGATCCCGCCCAGGCTGCGTTGCAGTTTTTCCATTTCGCGCTGGAAAGACAGCGCTTCTTTTTTCGACAGGCGTTCCACGCTGCCGTCGGTCACAGCCTGTTCCATATCTTTCAGGCGCTTGATGGATTGCTTGACCGTTTTGAAATTGGTCAGCATGCCGCCCAGCCACCGGTAATCGACATAAGGTGCGCCGGCGCGTTCCGCCTCTTCCTTCACGATTTCGCGCGCTTGGCGCTTGGTACCGACGAAAAGGACGGTGCCTTTATTGGCAGACAACTGACGCAGATACTTGATCGCATCGTTGTACATCACCAAGGTCTTTTCGAGGTTGATGATGTGAATCTTGTTGCGGTGGCCGAAAATAAAGGGAGCCATTTTCGGATTCCAATAGCGGGTTTGATGTCCGAAATGGACGCCCGCTTCCAACATTTGACGCATAGTGGTCGACATAAAATCTCCGCTTAGGGTTGAATCTGACGTCAACCCCACTTGAACCTCGTTACCGAGGCACCCTAAAGGGGAGGACGCGAAAATAAGGGCTTTTTGCCCCAGGATTTGCCCACACGGCATGGCCGTTCAGACAGCCGCGCAGTATACACTGAAGCCTTAATCTCTCAAAAGTTGCCTTGTCAAACAGGCGATTAATCCGTCTTACAGGGCCGACAGGGTCGCAAAATTGCCCGCCGCATCCCGATGGCTTATTCTTGAGTGTTTCTGTAAGTTAATTCAAAGGCATGGGTCGTATGGCAGTGATTCTCAAGAGCGCCGAGGAAATTGAAAAAATGCGGATTGCCGGGCGCTTGGCGGCCGAGGTGCTCGATTTCATCACCCCGCACGTCAAAGCGGGCATCACAACCGGCGAACTGGACAAGCTGTGCCATGACTACATGCTCCGCGAGCAAGGCAGCGTTCCGGCGCCCCTGAACTATGCGCCTCCCGGTTATACCCCCTACCCCAAATCGATCTGCACTTCCGTCAACGACGTCGTTTGCCACGGCGTACCGGGAGATCAGGTGTTAAAGGAGGGCGACATCGTCAATATCGACGTCACCGTGATCAAGGATGGTTTCCACGGCGATACTTCGCGAATGTTCTATGTAGGCGAGCCATCCTTGCAGGCGCGCCGTTTATGCGAAGTGACCTTGGAATGCATGTGGATTGGCATTCTTCAAGTTCGCGCTGGCGCCTATCTCGGCGATCTTGGCGCAGCAATACAGCGCCATGCCGAAGGCCATGGTTACAGCGTGGTGAGGGAATTCTGCGGCCATGGGATTGGCAAACGCTTTCATGAAGAACCGCAGGTCTTGCACTATGGGCGGCCGGGGACGGGACTCAAATTGCAAGCTGGCATGATTTTCACGGTCGAACCCATGGTGAATGCCGGCAAGGCCGCGATTCGAGAAGCAAAAGGCAAGCGCGCCGACGGCTGGACCATCCTGACGCAGGATCGCAGTCTCTCGGCGCAATGGGAGCACACGGTGCTGGTCACGGAAGCCGGTTACGAAATCCTCACACATTCCGCAGGTGCCCCGCCCATGCCGCAAACGCTCAAAGCCGCCTAACCTCTTATGAGAGCCGGCCGCGTTTGCTCGTTGATGTACGACCAAAGACAGGCCGGCCAACTTCGCGCTGGGCATTTTTCAATGAGGTCCGCGGTTCCCAACCGGCGTGTTGTGTGTTGTGAATAGCGAATCGGAGCCTTTCTAAGTGTCTTCCATTGCCGAGCGCCTCGCTTATGCGCCCTCCGTCGCCGAATGGCGGCGCCGGCTGAACGAAGGACGGACCGCCCTCCACGAGGAGTTAAAAGCGGAAGGCGATGCCAAGCGCTATCTGCGCCGACATCGCCAACTGGTGGATAGCTTGTTACGTGAAGTATGGGAAGCCGCCGACCTGCCCCGCGGTCTTGCGCTCGTCGCCGTTGGCGGATATGGGCGCGGCGAGCAGTTTCCTTTTTCCGATGTCGATGTTCTGATCCTCCTTCCCGACGATGTTGATGCCGGGCCCGCGCTAGAGGCCTTCGTCGGACGTCTTTGGGATTTGGGAATGGAATTAGGGCATAGCGTCCGCACCATTGCCCAATGCAGCGAAGAAGCAGCGAAGGACATCACCGTCCAAACGGCATTGCTGGAAGCGCGCCTTTTGTGCGGCAGCCGCGCGCTATTTAACCGGTTCTATCAGCGCTTGCATGCCGATTTTGATGCGCAGAAGTTCTATCGGGACAAACTGCTGGAACAAGATCAGCGGCATGCGAAACATCAAGACAGCCCCTACAGTCTAGAGCCGAACCTGAAGGAAGCGCCGGGCGGCTTGCGCGATCTGCACGTCGTGCTTTGGATCAGCCGCGCGAGCGGGCTCGGAAGGGATTGGCAGGCGCTCGCAGCGCATGGGCTCATTACCCGGGCTGAAGCGTTGCGCTTAAAACGCCATGAAGCGCTATTGCAGGAGATACGCATCCGCCTGCATTTGCTCGCCAACCGCGGCGAAGAACGCATCATCTTCGACTTCCAGGATGCGCTCGCGAAGGAATTCGGTTGCACCGAATTGCCCGGGCGGCGTGCCAGCGAAGTCTTCATGCAGCGTTATTACCGCAGCGCTAAAGCGATTACACAGCTCAACGAAATTCTTTTACAGAACATCAGCGCGGCGCTTTTTCCACACGAGACCGCTTATTCGCCCGAGCCGATCAACGAACGCTTTCAAGCCGTGCGCGAATTGCTCGACGCGCGCGATCCCGCCATTTTTGAGCGCGAACCGGACGCTATTTTGGAGAGTTTTTTATTACTGCAGCAGCACGCAGAGCTCAAGGGTATGACAGCGCCGACCTTACGCGCGCTATGGCGCGCACGCGCCCTCATCGACAGTCGGTTCCGTCGCGATCCGAAACATAAAGCGCAATTTCTCGCCATATTGCAGGAGCCGCGCGGCATCGTTCATGAGCTGCGGCGCATGAACCAGTACAGCATCCTGGGCCGTTATCTGCCGCCTTTCGGCAAGGTGGTGGGCCAGATGCAGCACGATCTTTTTCACGTATACACGGTCGACCAGCACATCCTCATGGTCATCCGCAATTTAAGGCGTTTCACCCTGATCGAATACGCTCACGAGTATCCGCTATGCAGCCGCTTGATGACCAGTTTCGAGCGTTACTGGTTGCTTTACCTCGCGGCACTGTTCCATGACATCGCCAAGGGACGGGGGGGCGACCACTCTGAATTGGGCAGCGTCGAAGCGGCCCGCTTTTGTCGCAGCCATGCGCTTTCACGCGAGGACGCGGACCTGGTTGAGTTTCTGGTGTCACAACATTTGGTCATGTCTTCGGTCGCGCAAAAGCGCGATCTGTCCGACCCTGATGTCATTCGAGAATTTGCGGCGAACGTAAAAACGGAACGCAGGCTCACCGCCTTATATCTCCTGACGGTCGCTGATATTCGGGGCACAAGTCCAAAAGTATGGAATGGCTGGAAAGGCAAACTTCTGGAAGACCTCTTCCGTGCCACCCGACGCCTATTGCGCGGCGATCAAGTTGGACCGGATCAGGATATGCAGTCCAAACAAGACGAGGCGTTGCGCCTTTTACGCCTGTACGCGCTTTCCGACGAAGTGACGGACAAGTTTTGGCGGCAACTGGACATGACCTATTTCTTGCGTCATGAAGCGCAGGAAATTGCCTGGCATACGCGCAATTTGTATCACCGTGTGGACGCCGATAAACCGGTGGTGAAAGCGCGCCTCGCGCCTTTCGGTGAAGGAATCCAGGTTTTCATCTACTGCAAGGATGAGCGCGATTTGTTCGCCCGAATCTGCGGCTATTTCGAATCGATCAATTTCAATATTGCCGATGCAAAAATCCACACGACCAAGCACGGCTATGCGCTCGACAGCTTTTTAGTCATGGGGGTCGGCAGTGCGCGCTACCGCGATCTTATTAATTTGATCGAGTACAACCTCGCCGAACGGCTGGCGCAACGGGGACCGCTGAGCCCGCCGGTACGCGGGCGCATTTCTCGTCAATCCAAACATTTTCCCATTACACCCGAAGTCAACATTCGGCCTGACGAGAAGAACCAATATCAGTTACTTTCCATCGCGGCAGGCGACAGGCCGGGTCTCCTTTACAGCATTGCACGCGTACTGAGCGAATACGATGTTCGCCTTCATAGCGCCAAAGTTGTGACCTTGGGCGACCGCGCCGAAGACGTATTTCTCGTCAGCGGCCCGAGCCTTTCCAAAGAGAAAGAAATTCTGCAACTCGAGCAGGATGTTCTGCGTGCCTTAAGTTAAGCGAAGCGAGCGCTGCGCTTGCGTTTACTTCGTGGCCGCGGCGCTTCGATCTGGACGTCAGATTAGGCGCAAATGCGCAAATTCATCCGTTTTCCGTTCAGGCGAAGAATTCCGCCCAATCCGGTTGGACTAGTCGTCCTGTAAATCCTGGCCGGGAAAGAGCGCGGCTGAAAATCCGAAGTTGGAAAGGTCTCGAATACGCATGGGATAGAGGATGCCCTGCAGGTGGTCGGTTTCATGCTGAACAACGATGGCGTGAAAACCTTCGACGCTGCGGTCAATGGGGCGACCTTTCTCATCGAAGCCTTGATAGCGAATACGCCGATGACGCGGCACTAAACCTCGCATGCCCGGTACGGAAAGACATCCCTCCCAGCCTTCCACCATTTCATCGCTCAAAGGCGTTAGCACCGGATTGATCAGCACGGTATCGGGCACCTCTTCTGCATCCGGGTAGCGCTCGTTCGGATGGACGCCGAAAATGACCACCTGCAAGCCTACGCCGATTTGTGGAGCAGCTAGCCCAGCACCGTTCAAATCGGCCATCGTATCGCGCATGTCCTGCAACAGGGCGTGCAATGCCGGCGTGTCGAAGGCTTCCACCTTGCTGGCTTGCTGCAACAGACGCGGGTCGCCCATCTTCAGTACGTCTCGAATCACGGCGTTGTTCCGCTCACACAATCGCCAACGAATTGTTCCAATACACGACGAGCCCGTTCGATCGTTTTTCGCAGCGTTTCCTCGATGGTCGCAAACTGAATACCGCTCGCGCTATCGCCTTTCCCCGCCGCATGATTCACGATCACTGCCATGCACGCATAGTCGAGTTCAAGTTCGCGAGCCAATACCGCTTCCGGCATACCGGTCATGCCGACAATGTCCGCGCCGTCGCGTTCGTAACGAAGAATCTCTGCGGCGGTTTCCAAACGCGGTCCTTGGGTCACAGCATAGACGGCCTGATCGAGAATGCTTTCACCGCAGGAGGTTGCCGCTTTAAGCAACCGCTGACGCAGCGACTCGGTGAAAGGATGTGTGAAATCGACGTGCGTCACCGGCACGTCGCCACCTTCGAAGAAGGTCGCGCGGCGACCTGCGGTGTAATCGATGATTTGATGAGGAATGACTAGGCTGCCCGGCGCGAGATCCCCGTGGATGGCGCCCGTAGAAACGATCGATACCACTTCCGTGACACCCTCGGCATGCAGTGCCCATAAGTTCGCGCGGTAGTTCACTTCATGAGGAGCGATGGTGTGGCCGTAACCGTGTCGCGCTAGAAAGACCACCTCACAACCGCACAGATTGCCGAAGGTGAGCGCGCCGGACGGTTCGCCATAAGGTGTGCGCACTGCCTTCCGATGCGTCACATCGAGATTACCGAGCTTCGTCAGCCCGCTCCCACCGATTATCGCCAACATAAATCGCTTAAACCTTGTGTTCTTTCAACGCGTAAATCGCCGGCAGGTTGCGCCATGCGCCATAAGCGTCCAGGCCGCAACCGAAGACGAAACGGTCCGGCACATGCAGACCGACATAATCTGCTTTCACCGGCTTGTTCTTTCCGTTCAGTTTTTCTGCGAGCACAGCGACATGGCAGGATTTGGCACCCAGATGCATCACTTGTTGCTTGATGGCCGCCAGCGTGATGCCTTGGTCAAGAATGTCGTCGATAACAAGTACCGAACGGTCTCGCACATACGGCGGTGGCGCTACCTTCCATTCGATTTCCTGTCCGTCCGTGCGGTCGCCGTAACGAGAAGCATGGACATAATCAAGATGCAATGGGAAGTCGAGTAAAGCAAGCAGTCGACCGCACAAATAAAGGCCGCCATTCATGACGCATAGAAGGAGCGGTTGGGCGTTTTGGAAATCTTTGCACAGCTGGGCGCCCAATTGTTCTATCGCCGCCTCGACCTGCTCCTTGGCGCAAAGTAAGTCCGCCTGTTCCAGCATGCGCCGCGCTTGATCGATAGTCAGCACTACTGCCCGCCTTCCCTGTTAACGTGACTGCGCCGTCAACCACTCCGAAAAATCGCCACCGACTTCCGCGTGTTTGCGGCCCAGAGCCACGGTCGCTTGCAGATAACCCAGCTTGGAGCCGCAATCGTACCGCGTTCCTTCGAAACGATAGGCGAGAACCCGCTCCTCTCGCAATAGCGCAGCGATGCCGTCCGTTAGCTGTATTTCCCCGCCCGCGCCGGGCTTCACGTTACGCAGGTGGTGAAAGATGCGCGGCGTAAGGACATAGCGACCGATTACCGCCAGGTTCGAAGGCGCCTCGGCGGGTTTCGGTTTTTCAACGATGGCTTCGATGGACTCAAGCCGATCGTCGATGCGCGTCGCACGCACGATGCCATAGCTATTCGTCTGTTCGCGAGGGACCTCCATAACGCCCAATACCGATCGGCCTTCGCGGTGAAAAACATCAGCCATCTGCTTCATCACCGGCGTTTGGCTATCGATCATGTCGTCAGCCAAAATGATCGCAAAGGCTTCGTTATTGACCACAGGCTGCGCACAAAGCACTGCGTGGCCAAGCCCAAGCTGTTCCGGTTGTCGGATATAGATGCAGTTCACATTTTTAGGCAGGATGCCTCGGACGAGCTCGAGTAATTCGGTTTTCCCCCTGGACGCAAGCTCGTTTTCGATTTCATAAGCTTTGTCGAAATGGTCCTCGATGGCGCGTTTATGGCGGCCGGTGATAAAGATCATTTCCGTACAACCTGCCGCAACCGCTTCCTCCACCGCATATTGAATCAGCGGCTTGTCCACGATCGACATCATTTCCTTCGGGCTTGCTTTGGTCGCGGGCAGAAACCGGCTGCCGAAACCCGCGACCGGGAACACCGCTTTAGTGATGACTGCCATGTCCGTCCTTTTAAAGATTCAACAATTTCTTCAACCCCGCCTCATCAAGCACGGGGATGTTTAATTCTTGCGCCTTGCTCAATTTGCTGCCTGCGTCTGCACCGGCGATCACATAATCGGTTCGCTTCGATACGGAGCCGGCCACCTTGCCGCCGTGGGCTTCAATGAGCGCCGCAGCCTCTTCACGCGTCATGGCGGGCAAACTACCGGTAAGCACAAAAGTTTTGCCAAGGATTTTGCTATCGGCTGCGGCGCGCACCGGTGCGGTTTGCTGCACCTCCAACATATGCGGCGCCTGAAGCTGCTCGATAACCTCGAGATTATGCGGTTCTGCAAAAAATTGGCGAATAGAACTGGCAACAATCGGGCCGACGTCTCGGACTTCCAGCAATTGTGCCTCGTCGGCTGCCATCAATGCATCCAATGTGCCGAAGTGCGCAGCGAGATCCTTCGCGGTCGCCTCGCCGACATTGCGAATGCCGAGCGCATAGATCATACGCGCGAGACTGGGCTTACGAGACCGTTCCAATGCGGCGACCAGATTCTGAGCCGACTTCTCGCCCATGCGTTCAAGCGCCGCAAGTTTGGCGATGCCGAGCCGGAAAAGATCGGCTGGGCTTCGCACGATGCCCTCTTCGACGAGTTGGTCGATCAATTTTTCGCCCATCCCTTCGATATCAAGCGCGCGGCGCGAAGCGAAGTGCCGCAGCGCCTGCTTACGCTGTGCGGGGCAAAATAGGCCGCCGGTGCATCGGGTGACGGCTTCATCCTCGGCACGGCGTACCGCCGATCCGCATACAGGACACTGCTCCGGCATGAGAAAGCGATCCTGCGGACGGCGTAGCCCGGGTCTTGCAATGCCGACCACCTCGGGAATAACGTCGCCGGCTCGACGAACAATG
>DATEOW010000033.1:0-10945 GCA_035273665.1 Burkholderiales bacterium
TTAGACGATCTTCTCGAATTGGCCCGCATTGCCAACGCGTCGTGCACCCCTCAGAAGACGGATCTCAGCGGCTACGCCGAGGACATCATCGCCGATCTACGCGCCGCCGCACCGCAATGGCAGGGTGAGGTCATTATCGAACCCGGGTGCGTTGTGAACGGGGATCCGCATTTACTCCAAACCGCGTTGCAGCGTCTATTGGCGAATGCTTGGAAGTTCAGTGCCCAGGCAAAGCCCCCATGCATCGAAGTGGGTTGTCGCAAGGAGGGAAAAGAAACGGCTGTATGGGTGCGCGACAACGGCGTTGGTTTTGACCCTGCGCATGCACATCGCCTTTTTCAGCCCTTGCAGCGCTTACACCGGACGGACCAATTCGCAGGTTCTGGCGTGGGACTGGCAATCGTCAAACGAGTAATCGACCGCCATGGCGGTCGAGTGTGGGCAAAAAATCTAAAAGAGGGCGGTGCTTGTTTTGGATTTGCCCTGCCCGATTGAGCGGGTCAGTTCGCCATGGCGATGGCGAGATGTTCTTGGCTACGGCGTTCTTCACGCGTGCCGTCCTGCATCAGGCGCGAGATCTCCTCGATCTCCAGAGGCTTGCCGTAGAGGAAGCCTTGCACGCGTTCACAACCTTCCTGCACCAGAAACTTTGACTGCTCCCGCGTCTCGATACCTTCCGCATGCGCCGTGAGTTTAAGCGTGCGTGCCAGCGCCAGAATGGCGCGCACGATCGCCGCATCGTCTTCGTTGACGGTGATATCGCGGATAAAAGACTTGTCGATTTTCAGAATATCGATCGGAAATCGTTTCAAATAGGCGAGTGACGAATAGCCGGTGCCGAAGTCATCGATGGCCAGTTGAAGGCCGATGTCTTTGAGGCGTCGCATTGTGGCTGCAGTGGTCGGCGCGTCCTGCATCGCAAGCGTTTCGGTAATTTCAAGTTCCAACGACTCCGGCGGCAACTGCGTCTCGAAGAGAACGCGCTCCACCAGATCGGTCAGATTCGGCTGACGGAATTGTGCGGCAGACATGTTCACTGCGATCGTGAACGGGGTGTGGCCCCTGTCATGCCAGATCTTCGTTTGCGCGCAAGCTTGTTGGAGCACCCACGCGCCGATATCGACAATGAGGCCGGTTTCGTCAGCTATGGGAATGAACTGCATCGGCGAGATCAACCCGAGCTCAGGGTGGTGCCAGCGCAACAGCGCCTCCGCGCCGATGATCTGACGCCGCGACAGATCGTAGAACGGCTGATACATCAACTTCATTTCGTTGCGTGCGATTGCGTGACGTAAACCGCTCTCAAGCAACAACCGCAAGCGCGAGTCGACATGGATTTCGCTTCGATATACCTGGAATACATTGCGACCGCCTTGTTTGGCGTCGAACATCGCGCTTTCCGCATTTTTCATCAGCGTGATGGCGTCCCGACCGTGATCGGGGAAGAGTGCGATGCCGATAGATGGCGTTAGATAGAGTTCCTGGCCGCCAAGAGAGAAGGGGGCCGAGAACACATGCATGAGCGTCTCGGCACACGACGCTGCTTGCCGGCCCTGTTGCAGTTCGGACATGATGGCGAATTCGTCCCGGCCGACTCGTGCGATGACTCCCGCCTGGTTAAAGCGTGAAGAAAGCCGTTCGCCCACTTGGCGAATAAGGGTGTCGCCTGCCGCATAGCCGAAGGTTTCATTGATACGCATGAAACGATCCAGATCGAGATAACAGATCGCGGCCCGCATAGTCGGAGCTTGTTCAACACGCTCATTTAACCGGTCCGCGAATAAACTTCTATTTGGCAGCCCAGTGAGTTCATCGAAGTTGGCCAGACGTACGATGGAGCGTTCCGCGCTTTCCTTCGCCCGACGCACGTGCCAGTGCTGCAGTTCGCGCTCAATGACGGGCAGAAGGCGTTCGGGAGAATTCTTGTAAATGAAATCCTGCGCGCCGCCTTCCATGGCGTTGATGCCTTGTTCTTGCCCCAACTCGCCGGAATAAATAATGAAAGGGATGTCGCGTCCGCTGACCTTCAGCGTTTCGAGCGCCGCCAAAGAATCGAAGGCCGGCATTTGATGATCGGAAATCACCAAGTCCCAGTTGTCGGTCACCAGGGCGGAACGCATATCCTCTGCGTTGTCGACACGCATGCAGTGCGCGCCGGGATAACGGCTTTGAATCCGGCGGATGATGAGGAAAACGTCGTCCTCGGAATCGTCCACGATCAAAATGGACAGCGGGACCGGTGACGCGCTCGGCATCGTTCCGGCCGCTTTTACTGCCACGGTCTGGACGTTTGAAGACATACCGGAACTATCGGCTTCGCCGGCCCATTCTTAAGGCTTAAGTGGTTGTTACAGCGACTTAAAGTGGATTTTGCCCGCTATTCGCCCGGTCCGGTTTCGCGCGGTTTCGAGAAAGATTCGGGAATGTCTTGAATCGAATAGAAAAGCCAGGGGAGGGGCGGGGTACCCGAATACCGCCGGATCAGTGCCCCGTATAGGAAGCTTTCGAGCACACATTGTTATAGTGAGCGCCCTCGGAGGAAAAGATGCTGACTCGCACTGAGCAGGCCAAAAACGAATGGGTGGAAGCGGCCCTTGATGCCGCTCGAAATAGCGCCGCTGATATCGAGCCCGGCAGGCTTCAGCGCTTCATCACCGAATATTTCAAGCCAGTCGATCCGGAAGACTGTGCCGAGCAGGGCGCCGTTGCGTTGGCCGCCATGGCCCTCGCGCATTTGCGCTATGGCGCGAGGCGCGAGCCCAAACATGCTTTGGTGCGGGTGTACAACCCAACGCAGGCCGAACACGGTTGGGAGTCGCCGCATACGATTGTGGAAATCGTTAATGACGATATGCCCTTTCTGGTCGACTCGAGCGCCATGGAAGTCAATCGCCAAGGACTTTCGCTGCATCTGCTGATCCACCCGCTCTATGTCGTGCGGCGCGATGCGGCTGGGAACCTCGTCGAGCTATTTGGCCCGGATAGCGAGGTCGCCGGCCAACGCGAGTCCTTCATTCATATAGAAGTGGATCGTCTGGATGAGGAGGCGGCACACCAGTTAAGCGAACGACTCTCGCAAGCCTTGGCAGATGTACGGCTGGCCGTGGAAGATTGGCCAAAAATGCGCGAACGCATGCAGCAGGTGTTAACCGGGTTGGAAGCACCCGTGCTGTCGGCGCTGCCGGCGGAAATGGTCGAAGAGACGCGCGCCTTCTTGCGCTGGCTGCTCGACAACCATTT
The DNA here is from genome assembly GCA_035273665.1 of Burkholderiales bacterium. GTDB lineage: Bacteria > Pseudomonadota > Gammaproteobacteria > Burkholderiales > SG8-39 > DATEEW01. The sequence goes on from DATEOW010000033.1 coordinate 3,241, forward strand.
CACTTTTCTCGGTTATCGATCGCAGGATTTAGTACAACACGAAGGTCAAGATGCCTTGCGCGTGACGCCGGCCACCGGCTTGGGTGTGTTGCGTGATGGCGCGTCAGCCAAACTATCCTCTGCCTTCGCCGCTTTGCCGCCGGCAGTGCGCGCTTATGCGCGCAATAAGGATTTGCTACTGCTCAACAAATCCAACACACGCTCGACCGTACATCGTCCCGGCTACCTCGATTACGTCGGTATCAAGCGGTATGACGCCCATGGCGAGGTGTGCGGCGAACATCGCTTCATCGGTCTGTATACCCATGCGGCCTATAGCGCAAATCCCTTCGATATTCCCGTGCTGCGACTCAAAGCCAGACAGGTCATGCAAACGGCCGGCGTGCGCGCGGGCAGCCATGCCGCGAAGACGCTCGAGCAAATCCTGGTCGACTATCCGCGCGACGAGTTATTCCAAATTGACGCGGAACAACTCAAAGAAGTGGCGCTATCGATACTGCACTTAGGGGAGCGCCAGCGCCTTCGCCTCTTTGTTCGCCGTGACCGCTTCGAACGTTTTGTATCCTGCCTTATCTACGCGCCGCGCGAGCACTACAGTACCGACTTACGCCGCACCTGGCAGGCGATTTTGATGGAGGCTTTCCAGGGCAGTGCGACCGAGTTCAATGTGCATTTATCCGAATCTGCGCTCGCCCGAGTCCTCATTACCGTAAGAACGACGCCTGGGAAGCTGCCGCAGGTCGACAACCGATCCATCGAGCAACGTCTGAGCGAAGCCGCGCGGCCGTGGGACGATGCCTTGCGCTTTGCGTTGATACGCGAAATGGGCGAAGGCGAGGGCCTCGCGCTCTATCGCCGATTCGAACGCGCCTTCCCCGCGGCCTATCGAGAAGATTTCACTGCGCGGGAAGCGGTCGCGGATGTGCGTTTACTCGCGCAGATAAGTGAGAATGCGCTGGGCATGCGCCTGTATCGTCCCGCAGTTCAAGAGGGCGACAAGCCTGTGCTGCGTCTCAAACTCGTTCGACGAGATGAACCGCTCACGCTCTCCGATAGCATGCCGATGCTTGAACGCATGGGCCTCAAGGTCTTGCAGGAACGTCCTTACCGTATTACACGTCGGTTGCAAGACGGCGCTAAAAACAATCCGCCTGACAGTACGCCGACCAAGGTCACGGTTTCCGGCACGGACAAGCCAGCGAACTCGTTGCGATCTGCTCCGGATATGAACGGCGTTTGGTGGCTGCACGATTTTGCTTTTGAAGTGCCTTCCCCCCTCGTCCTTGACGACGAGAATACATTCAATCAGCTACGCGGTATTTTCGAAGAGTCCTTTGCGCGCGTACACGCGGGCGAAATCGAAAACGACAACTTCAATCGCTTGGTGTTGGAGGCGCGCCTGAGCGCCGACGAAATAACAATCTTGCGCGCTTATGCAAGATATCTGCGGCAGATCAATTTCCCGCTGACCCAGAGCTTTGTCGAAGAGACGCTTGCGGCACACGCAGACATTACGCGCATGCTCGTGGTGTTGTTTAAATTGCGTTTCGACCCCGCGCGCCAGGCGGAAGCCGAGGTGCAACAGGAAACGCTCGCCATCGAAAGCGCCTTGGAGGGCGTCGCAAATCTGAACGAAGATCGTGTGCTGCGGCAATATCTCGCATTGATCCTTGCCACGTTGCGCACCAACTACTGGCGTCGCGGCGAGAACGGTGCACGCCGTTCCTTTTTGTCCTTCAAATTTGATCCGCATAAAGTGCCCGGCCTGCCCGAACCAAAGCCGCTATACGAAATATTCGTGTACTCGGCTCGTTTCGAAGGCGTGCATTTGCGCGGCGGAAAAGTGGCGCGCGGCGGCTTGCGTTGGTCGGATCGGCCGGAAGATTTTCGTACGGAGGTGTTGGGCCTGGTTAAAGCGCAGATGGTCAAGAATGCCGTCATCGTGCCAGTAGGCTCGAAAGGCGGATTCGTGCTGAAGCGCGCGACGGCAGCGGGCGATCGGGAAGCTTTGATGAAGGAGGGCATCGCCTGTTATCAGGACTATTTGCGCGGTCTGCTTGATTTGACGGATAACCTGATCGATGGCGCCGTGGTCCCGCCCGCCATGCTGAAACGTTTTGACGACGACGATCCGTATCTTGTTGTCGCTGCGGACAAGGGGACGGCAACTTTTTCGGATCTCGCCAACGGCATTGCCAAGGAATATGGTTTTTGGTTGAACGATGCGTTCGCTTCCGGGGGCTCGGTGGGTTACGACCACAAAGCGATGGGCATCACGGCGCGCGGCGCGTGGGAATCGGTGAAGCGTCATTTCAGAGCAATCGGCATAGACACCCAGCGCACAGCGTTTACCGTGGTTGGTATCGGAGACATGTCGGGCGATGTATTTGGCAATGGCATGTTGCTGTCGAAACATATTCGCCTGGTTGCGGCCTTTGATCACCGGCATATTTTTATCGATCCCACGCCGGATGCAGGCTCGAGCTTCGCTGAGCGGGAGCGTTTGTTCAAGATGCCGCGTTCCTCCTGGGCGGACTACAACAGCATGCTGATTTCCGCAGGTGGTGGCGTCTATCCGAGATCGGTAAAGCGCATCGCGCTTTCTTCCCAGGCGGCCGCGGCACTGGGTCTCGAAGATGCAGTCGATCTCACGCCCAGCGAAGTGGTCACCGCGATTCTTAAAGCGCCGGTGGATCTGCTCTATAACGGCGGCATCGGAACCTATGTGAAGGCAAGCGATGAAGCACACGCGGAAGTCGGTGACCGAAGCAATGACGTACTGCGCGTAAATGGCAAGGATTTGCGTTGCAAGATCGTTGCCGAAGGCGGGAATCTCGGATTCACTCAACGCGGTCGAGTGGAGTTCGCCATGAAGGGCGGCCGCATCAACACGGATGCGATCGACAACTCCGCCGGCGTGGATGCTTCGGACCACGAAGTCAATATCAAGATTCTTTTGGGGCTCGTGGTCGAAGATGGCGTGCTGAATGAAACGCAGCGCAATAGCCTACTTGCGGCGATGACGGATGAAGTGGGTCAACTTGTCTTGCGCGATAACTACTTTCAGAATCAGGTTCTGGCGCTCACCGACCGGGGCGGCATGGAACTCCTCGACGGTCAACAGCGCTTCCTGCAGTTCCTCGAAAGAGCGCACCGCCTGAATAGAGCGCTCGAATATTTACCTGACGATGTCGAGATCGACGCGCGGCGCAGCGGCGGTAAGGGACTAACGCGGCCGGAACTCGCAGTCCTGCTCGCCTATTCAAAGATGTGGTTGTATGACGAAATGCTGGCATCCTCGTTGCCCGATGATGCCTGGGTGGCCACTGCGCTTGCTCGATACTTTCCCACGCCCTTACGCGAAATCTATGCTTCTTATATGCAGCGGCATCCGCTGCGCCGGGAAATCATATCCACCCATGTGATCAACAGCATGATCAATCGGGTGGGAAGCACTTTTGTTCATCAAATGTTGGAGGCAAGCGGCGCGCAAGCACACGAAGTCATCCGTTCTTATCTATTGGCCCGCGAGGTATTTGGAATGGTGCCTTTGTGGCAATCCATCGAAGCGTTGGATAATCGGGTGCCCGCAGCGGTGCAAATGGAAATGCAGGCGCAATTGGAGTACCTGGTTGCTCGTGCTACGAACTGGTTTATTCGATCGCCGCGCTTACGTGCGCCCTTGGAAACAACGATCGAACACTTTGTCCCCGGTGTAGAAAGCCTGTTCGCAAACTTGCATCGGTTGACCGATCAAGCGTCGCAGCGTCAACTGGAAACGCATGCTGCGCATTATATCGATGCAGGTGTGCCGGCCGACCTTGCGAGGCGTGTCGCGGCGTACGATACGGTGTACGCAGCCTTGGACATTGTCGAAGTCTCCGGGACAAGCAACAGGTCCGTGGAAGATGTGGCTTCGGTGTGGTTCGGCCTTGCGGCCCGCTTCGGCTGGGAATGGTTGATGGAGAAGATTGCGGCGCTTGAAGACGACGATTACTGGCGTATGCGGGCAAAGGCAGCCTTGCGAGAAGACCTCGCCGGCTTGCAACGCACGATCACCGCGCAGGCGCTAGCGGAGAATGCCGATGCCCAAACGGCAGTCGATGCCTGGATGCGATCGCATCCCGTGGTAGTCGGTCGCGCGGGCAAGATGTTGGAGGAACTACGCGCCGGGCCTCCGCCCGATCAGGCCATGCTGGCGGTCGCCCTGAGAGAATGGCGTCAATGGGATTGAGGGGGCGGAACCAAAAGCGAAGGGGCACGTCATACGAGCCGATTCAAAGCAGGGAAGAGAAATGAAAAATGCCAGCATTGCCATGTGCTTCTTATTAAGTACCGCTGCATTGGCGCAGGTGCCTGAGCGAGACGAAACGTATTGGAAGGCACAACAGCAAGTGGAGTTCACCCGCCGTACGGCCGTGGATGCCGAACAAAAGCTGAAAGAAGCGGAACAGCGATTACGGGAAGCGCAAGCGGCACGCGAGTCAGCAGAAAAACAGCTTGAGAAAGCACGCCAGCAGGAATCGACAGCCCAGGCCGCGGTGCCGGCCGCTAAAGCTCGGGCCGAAGCTTCGGTACAAGCTTGGCAGGATGCTCGGGCCGAGTTCGATCGCATTCGCAAACCTTGACCGAATTAAAGGAGAAGAACATGTCCGCAAGGCGTTTTTTTATTGGGGCTCTGCTGCTAGGGTGCGCGTCGCTGAGCTTTGCGCACGAAGCGCCGCCCCGCTATAACCAGATCGATCTGCAGGTCGATGTGTCGCGTGAAGTACAAAACGATTTGATGAACGCGACGATGTATAGCGAGTTGAACGAAGCCAATGCCGGCCAGCTCACGCAGAAGCTGAATCGAATCGGCAATGACGCCGTTGCCCTGGCGAAGCAGCATAAGGCGGTGAAAGTACGTACCGGTTACAACCAGACCTATCCTGTATACGATCGCAATAACAAACTTGTCGGTTGGCGCGGGCGAACGGAAGTGAGGCTGGAAGGAAAGGATTTCGCTGCGGTCTCCGACCTTATCGGGGCATTGCAGAGCACGATGCAATTGGGTGGCGTCAGTTTTTCGGTTTCGCCGGAGCTGCGGCGCGATACGCAAAACGAGCTCATGAAGGAAGTGGTGGCCGCCTTCCGCGCGCGTGCGGACATTCTGAAACAGGCCCTCGGCGCAAAAAGCTACAAGTTGCGCTCGCTCGCCGTCAATACCGAAGGCGGCGGCGGCCCGCGGCCGGTGGCAATGAGCATGCGCGCCGAAAAAGCGGCGGATATGGCGCCGAGTTTTGAAGCCGGCACCAGCGAGATCCAAGTATTTGCGAGCGGCGGCATCGAAGTCGAGTAAAGCGCCTTGTGCAAGTTGGGTGGCAAGGACCGTGCAGAGTTAGTTCTGGTGCATGGCCTGTGGATGAATCGCTTCATCTTATGGCCACTTGCTTGGCGGCTTCGGCATCGGGATTGGCGGCTTCGTTTTTTTTCCTACTTTTCTACGCTTCATCCTTACGAACGACATCCCGAGCGACTCGTTGCGCGTCTGGAAAATTCATCCGCAAACGCGATTTACTTAGTCGGCCACAGTATGGGCGGCGTGGTCATCATGAGTGCGTTGAGCCAACTGTCCGACCACGCCCGACGAAAAATTGCTGGTGTTGTGACGCTTGGCACACCACTAAATGGCAGCGCAGCGGGGTTGCAGTTCATGCATCACGATTTAGGCCGCTTGCTGATGGGCAGTAGCCGCAAGCTCTGGCAAACTTTCCCGGTCTTGGAGATTCCCGCCGACATCCGTGTAGGACAAATTGCAGGAACGCGTCGTGTAGGACTGGGCCGTTTCTTCGCCAAGCTCGACGGTCCGAACGATGGTGTGGTCACAGTGGATGAAACGCGGCTACCCGGCCTTACTGATCATCTCGTCATGCCGGTAAGCCATACCGGCATGTTGTTTTCAAAAAATGTCGCGCGCCAATGCTTGGCTTTTTTGCGTGATGGAAGGTTTCTGAGTTGAAGCGAATTATTGTTGTTCTCGCCGCCGTTTTATTGATTGTCGGTTGTAGCAGCATGCAGTACTACATGCAGGCTATGTCCGGGCACTTAGATGTGATGAGCCGCTCACGGCCCATCGATGAAGTGCTCGCGGAGCAAAAAACATCCGATGCGTTGAGGAAAAAACTGCAGCACGTGCAGACCATCCGCAGCTTCGCCAGCCGGGAATTGGGTCTCCCTGACAATGGCAGCTATCGAGGTTATGCCGATATCAATCGGCCGTATGTGGTCTGGAACGTATTCGCCGCGCCGGATGTATCGCTTGAGGCACGCAAAAGCTGTTTCATCTTTGTGGGTTGCGTCGCCTACCGTGGTTATTACTCGCTGAGTGAAGCAGAGGATTTCGCGGCAGAGCTGAGAGCGGAAGGATATGACACCTATATCGGCGGTGTGCCTGCTTATTCCACTCTCGGGTTCTTCGAAGACCCTATCCTCAACACCTTTGTCGCTTATCCAGATGCCGAACTCGCGCGCTTGATATTTCATGAGCTTGCCCATCAGCAAGTTTTTCTAAAAGGCGACACAACTTTCAACGAATCTTTTGCGGTCGCCGTCGAACGCGAGGGCCTTCGGCGTTGGCTTGCGCACGCCGGTACGGAAGCGGATCGTAAGGCGTATGCTTTCTACACCGATCGGCGGGAAGGCTTCCTCAAGCTTGTAATGGGGTATCGATCAAAGCTGGATCAGCTCTATCGCAGCAAAGTTTCAAAGGCAGAAAAGCTCGAGGGCAAACAGAGTTTGTATGCGCATATGCAAAGCGATTACCAGCGGCTGAAGCTTTCCTGGAATGGCTATTCCGGTTATGACCGATTTTTTGCCGACGCCAACAACGCCACCCTGGTTTCCCTTGCCGCCTATACGCAGATGGTGCCGGCGTTCGAAGCACTGCTGGAAAGGGAAGGCTACGATCTGAACCGTTTCTACGTGGCCGCCCGTGACTTGTCGAGACTCGATAAATCAGAACGGGACACTCAACTCGCTACCTTACTGAAAAGCGTTCTGGGTGCTCATGTTGCGAGCACCCAGGAACTCAGAGCGGTTGCTCCCTAATTAAGCGAGTAGGTTCTCCCAATTACCCAAGGTCATTTCAACGCCCTGCAAATTCACGAGGGTAAGGAAATTGTCGCCGCCGCCATCGACGTCGACGCCGACCTGCGTGTAGTCGGTTGAACCGTCGTTATTGCTGTCGATGTGGCTGAACGATACATGCTGCGCGTCGACCACGAAGCCCGGATGGTTGCTGTAAAAACCGCCTAAATCGAGGAGGTCGCCATTCATCCCCAACATGAAGTCGGTGATCCATTCATCGGCGCCGCCTTCGCTCAATTGTGAGTACGTGAAGCAATCATGGCCCGTGCCGCCGGTAAGTACGTCTTGGCCCATGCCGCCGTACAAGTGATCATCACCTTCGCCGCCGTTGAGGGTCTCGCTGGCGATGCTGCCGTTGATGGTGTCGTTGCCTTGGCCGCCGGTGACTTCAAAGTGTTCGAAGCCGTAGGCGTTGACGTGGGCGGGGAGGTTGCCGTTACTGTAATCCTGAGCATCGGCCCAGAACTGCACGCTGCCGTCCCAGTTGCTATAGGCGTTGAGGTTGATGTTGAGATCGCCCGTGGCGCCGCTTAAGTCAAAGCGCAGCGTATCGTCGCCCCCATCGCCATCGGCCATGTTG
>DATEOW010000034.1:0-4982 GCA_035273665.1 Burkholderiales bacterium
AATCGCGCCTTCTATTTCCATGGAGTGCTCTTGCGCCTCTTTGTTCTCGGTTTTGCGTTCGGCACCTGGCTCTTGCAGCAGCAGGCGACTTTAGCGGGCGGCGATTGGTTGATCTGTCTCGCCCTTGCCGGCATTGCCCTCCTGTGGCTGCGAACAAAGGCAGCGCCCCGTGCACTTATTTTTGGGATCGCCGGTGCCGCGCTGGGTTTCGTTTGGGCGGCGAGCTTCGCGCATTGGCGCATGGCGGACCGACTTGACCCGGACGTGGAGGGCCGCGACGTCACGGTGACAGGTGTCGTGGCAAGTCTGCCCCAGCCTTTCGAGCGCGGCGTGCGTTTCGACTTCGATGTTGAACACAGCGGAGCCCCATTACCGGACCGCATCGCGCTGTCTTGGTACAACGGCTATTCCGCCGATGAATTTCAACAGGTGTTACCAATCCGCGCGGGCGAGCGCTGGCGCCTTACCGTGCGACTCAAGCGGCCCCATGGCAATGCCAACCCGCATGGTTCCGACTACGAGTTGTGGTTGCTCGAGCGCGGCATCGGTGCGACGGGCTATGTACGACCGCGAACGGAACGCGCTCAGCTCGATGCGATGGTTTATCGGCCTGCGTACATCGTCGAACGTATGCGCGAGCAGCTACGAGCCAAGTTTCGACGCGCGTTGCCGGACGCGCCCTTTGTCGGTGTCCTCATCGCTTTGGCGGTCGGAGACCAGCGAGCGATCCCTCAGAAGGATTGGGAGACCTACACGCGCACCGGGGTGAGTCACCTGGTGAGTATCAGCGGCCTGCACGTCACCATGATTTCAGCGCTCTGCGCCTGGGCGGTCTATAGCCTTTGGCGTCAAGTGCCGTCCTGGACATTGCGTTTGCCCGCACGCAAGGCGGCGGCATTGGCCGCACTGTTCGCGGCGCTCGCATATTGCCTGCTGGCCGGGTTTGCGGTGCCTGCACAACGCACTTTGTACATGGTGGCGGTCGTCGCTGTGGCGTTGTATTTCGATCGCCTGCAGTCCTCATCTCGTGTCTTGTGCTGGGCTTTATTGCTCGTGCTGTTGCTCGACCCCTGGGCGATCACCGCCCCCGGTTTCTGGTTGTCATTCGGCGCCGTGGCGCTGATGCTCCATGTGGGCGTGCTCGACAGCAACGTGCATTGGCTTAAGCGGTGGACGCGTGTGCAATGGGCCATCACCATCGGCCTCGCGCCACTGTTACTGATTTTGTTTCAGCAGGTGTCGCTGGTTTCGCCCATCGCGAATGCGATTGCCATTCCCGTGGTGAGCTTTGTCGTCACGCCGCTCGTGTTGCTCGCAGCGGTCGTCCCAGGTACGGCGCTATTGCATGCCGCGCATTGGGTGATGGAACAACTCATGCGCGTGCTCGAACTGCTCGCGGCGATGCCGGGCGCGGTATGGGCGCAACACACACCTTTGCCGTGGACGATGCTGTTAGCGATGGTCGGTATCGCCTGGATGCTCGGACCGCGTGGTTTACCGGCGCGTTATTGCGGCTTCTTGTTTCTGCTCCCGCTCTTCGCGCTGAAACCCGCTACGCCGCTTCCGGACAGCGCGTGGATCGAGGTGCTTGATGTCGGGCAGGGTTTGGCGGTGGTGGTTCGCACCGCGCATCATGACCTCGTCTACGACACTGGACCGGCATATAGCGCCGAAGCCGACGCGGGCAATCGGGTCGTGCTGCCTTATCTGCGTGCGAACGGTGTTTCCAGGCTCGATAGTATGGTCGTCACGCATGAAGACAAAGATCACGCGGGGGGCGCGCTATCGATTGCCGAGGCGCTGCCGATCGACATGCTTTGGTCCTCTTTACCGGATGATCACCCGGTGCTTGGGGCGGTTGCCGCACGTGTCCCTTGTCGAGCCGGCACGCAGTGGGAATGGGATGGTGTGCGCTTTGAATTCTTTTATCCGCCTATGACGAGCTACCTAGGCAAGCGCAAGCCCAATTCACTCAGCTGCGTGCTCAAGATTTCCAGCGGCGCCTATAGCATGCTTCTGACCGGCGATATCGAAGCGTCGGATGAAAAAGCGCTGTTGGAAGCCGGGCTTGTCTTAGGCGCCAATGTGCTGCTTATGCCGCATCATGGCAGCAACACCTCTTCGACCGCAGCCTTTGTATCGGCCGTTAAGCCGCAGCATGTGGTCGCCGCCGCGGGCTATCGAAATCGTTTCGGCCATCCGCGTGCGGAAGTGTTGGCGCGTTATGCCGGCACAACAGTGTGGCGAACCGATCGAGATGGCGCGGTGGAAATTCGGTTGGACGCAACGGGATTTGCACTCAGCGCGTTTCGAAAGACGACACCGCGCTATTGGCGCGATTAAATCTTCGTCTCTTCCCAACCGGGCTCGGGGAGTTGCGTGAAAATGCGCCGCAGACCTTCGCCCCATTGATTATGCAGCGCGGAGAAATAAGGATCGGCGTCGGTGATGCGTCGATGCAAGGCGATTCGCAAGCTGTCTTTTTGAATGCAGCAAAGATCGATGGGCAGGCCGACCGATACATTCGACCGCATGGTGGAGTCAAAGGAAATCAATATGCACTTGATCGCGTCGCTCATGCTGAGATTCGGATTGATCACACGGTCGATGATCGGTTTGCCGTACTTTGTTTCGCCGATCTGGAAGTAGCAGGTCTCCGGTGTCGCTTCGATGAAGTTACCCTCTGCATACACGAGGAAGAGCCGTTGATGTTCTCCCTTGATTTGGCCGCCGATGATGAATGACGCATGCGAATCGATGTTGTTCTGTTCCAGATGCGGCGCATCGCGCCTTTTGACGTCGCGCAGGCATTCGCCGAGCAGCCCCGCGACATCGAACATCGATTGGGCTGACCATACGTTGAGCTGGTCGTTGGCGCGCTTCGAATGACGATCCAGAAGATTGAGCGCGCTTTGCGTGAGAGAAAGATTGCCCGAGCTCATCACGGTCACAACACGATCGCCGGGGCGTTCGTAGAACGCCATTTTGCGGAAGCTCGATACATGGTCGATACCCGCGTTGGTCCGCGAGTCGGAGGCAAATACCATGCCGCTATTGAGCATTACACCGACGCAATAAGTCATGATTCGGAACCGTAAGACCGAGAGCTACGATATTGCAACTGAAGTTCCCACTGCGCAACCTCGATGTGTGCGAGGGGGTGTTCAAACGTTCTTGTGCGGTTGCTCATATGATGCGTGTTTTGGGGAGGCAATACCGTATGCGGTGGATGCGAATTCTGTTGGGAATCGTCTTATGCGCAGTCTTCATGCAGGGGCATGCGAGCGAAGACTGGGAAGAGATGCTTCGGGCCGAGCGCTATGCGGCACTCAGCGCAAGGCTTGGCGAATTGGATCGCCGCTTCAACGAGGGTGATCTGCCTTTTCGCGAGTACCGCGGCGCGTTGAGCGATTTGGGCGATGTACCCGCCGATCTGGAGCCGAAATTCGACGCATGGCTGAAGGCGACGAATGAAGCGCCCTTGGTGCATATGGCGCGCGGCGTCTTTCTCGCCGATTTAGGGTGGCGTGCACGTGGCTCGGGCTATTCACGCGATCTGACTCGGGATCAACGCAAAAACATGCAGGCATTGTTCGCGCGCGCAATCATCGATCTAGAAGCGGCGATCGACAAAATGCCGGGCTGCGAAGCTTGCTACGGCAAGCTGATTGAGATCAGCAAGGCGGGCCCCGGCGATGCGGACGCCCTCTATCAACGTGCCAACGCCAAGGTGCCGGGTGGTGAGCTCATCGCGTTCCAATATCTGGATGCTCTGGATCCGCGCTGGGGCGGTTCCGTCGAAGCGGGGCGCCGCTTCGTCGACGATTACAAAAAAAAGTATCCGGGCAAACCGGTGATTACCCCGCTCGAAGCCGGACTCATTGTCTGGCAAGGGGACATCCCTTATTACAAGCGCGAGTATCAGAAGGCGATCGAGCCTTATCAGCGCGCACTTGCGATGGATCCGGAGCGCAGCTTCACCAGCTTTAAGCTCGCCTATGCGCTGTCCGAACTCAAGCGCTTTGACGAAGCGCTCAAATGGATCGAGCATTCGCTTGCGATCGCGCCGGGTTATGCGAATGCGCGCAATACCTATGCGTGGGTTCTGCTGCATCTCAAACGCCCGGACGACGCGCGCGTTGCGCTGCTGGACGCGATCGAAGCCGGTGAAACCTGGGCGCTGGAGAAGGGCATTGCGACGTGGCGACAAGGGGACTTCGGCGTCAAGCCCGACCCGAGCGTTACCTGGGAGTTTTGTCAGGCGGCACTGCTCGCCGAGATGTTGCAAGCCTATCGTTGCATTGCCGATCATCATCGGCTCGGCCTACATGTTCAAAAAAATCCCGCCGAAGCGGTGGCGTGGCTGCGGCGCGGCGCGGAAGCGGGCGTGACGGGCGATATGGTGGAACTCGGTAACGCCTATTGGTCCGGTGAGGGCGTAAACAAAGATGAGCGCCAAGCAGTCGAATGGTGGCGCAAGGCGCAAGCCGCAGGCGACAAGCGCGGTGAAGATCAATTGCGCGCCCGATTAGGCGGTTGGCGCTATTTCCGGGAAGTGACTTGGCAGCGCGAAGTGGATGACACCCAACGCGCTTGGGACAATATGAAGCGAAGCTTCAAGAAGATGTCCGAATGAGGGGTCTTGACCACCATGTGGCAATGCGGTTTGTGCTTGCTGCAGCGTTTTTATTATCCGGCTGCGTCACGGATGCCGCAACGCGCCTCGCATACGACATCGAGAAAGGCGCCGGCAGGCTCGGTAAAGAAGAAGGTGCCCGTTACAGCATTCGGCACACATCGCCTTCGAAGTCCGGAGAATGCGATGGCCCGTATAAGCTTCAACTTGATCAAGTCGGTGCGATGATCGTGTGGTGCAGCGATGGAAGTGGCAAAGTCGTCTCAAGCCACAGCACGTCTTATCACGCTCGATATGTGGATACGCCCGAGACCTATATCGTTGAAAAGAAGTCTCGCGAGACGCT
>DATEOW010000035.1:0-20282 GCA_035273665.1 Burkholderiales bacterium
TCTATCAAGCCTTGCTCGCGCGAGCCAAGAAGCGATTTTGATGGTGTTGATCGCGTTTCGCTCGCGCATGAGAGCGGATGTAGACGAAAGCGAAATCGAGAAGGTCGGCGCACGCATGTACGAATTGGCGACCGGAATGCCCGGTTTCGTTTCCTACGATGAATATTTGTCCGGCGATGGAGCGTTTCTTACGCTCGTGCAGTTCGAATCGCACGAGGAGCTTGCGGCATGGCGCGATCATCCCGAACACGTGGCAGTTCAGGCCGCCGCGCGAGAACGCTATTTCAGCGAGTATCGCATCAGTGTGTGCGATATCGTGCGCGACTACACTTGGCGACAGCCCTGATCAGGCCGCGATCAACGCGTTGAGCGTTTCTAGGCGATCGGCTTCTTCGATTGGTTTGTCGTTGCGCACGCGCAGGATGCGCGGGAAGCGTACCGCAATGCCCGATTTATGGCGGGTAGAGCGCTGAATCGCTTCAAAGCCGATCTCGAACACGAGCTTGGGCGTCACGCTGCGTACCGGCCCGAATTTCTCTAGAGTGTTGCGCCGGATGAAGGCGTCGACTTCGGCGATCTCGGAATCGGTGAGGCCGGAATAGGCTTTGGCAAAAGGAACAAGCTGATCGCCGTGCCAGACCGCGAATGTGTAGTCGGTATATAGACTCGCGCGTCGTCCGTGGCCGCGTTGTGCATAGACGAGTACCGCATCGACGCTATAAGGATCGATTTTCCATTTCCACCAATCGCCGCGCGGCCGACCGACGCCGTATGCGGCACTTTTTCGTTTCAGCATAAAACCTTCGACGCCACGGTCACGCGATTGCTCGCGCAGAATCGCATAGCTTTGCCAGTTGGGCTCATCGAGTACGGGCGAAACGCGCAGCGCCGGATGCGAGGTCTCGTCGACCAGTTCTTCCAATAGCGCACGCCGCTCGGTCATCGGTAAATGGCGGATGTCGCCGCCTTCGAATTCGAGCAAGTCATAGGCGAGGAGAACGGCGGGCGCATCGCGAAGTATTTTCGGCGTAAGCGTCTTGCGTCCAATGCGTGTCTGCAGCCGCGCAAAAGGGAAGGGGCCGGCTCCTTTCCATGCGAGGATTTCGCCGTCGATCACGCTGCCGTCTTTGACCAGTGCCGCCGCTTCGCCAATTTCCGGGAAGCGGTCGGTGATGATCTCTTCACCGCGCGACCATAGAAAGAACTGCCCCTGTCGTTTAACCAGTTGCGCGCGAATGCCATCCCACTTCCATTCAATCTGCCAATCCTCGACCGTGCCCAAGGATCCAGGATTATCTTGCAAGGGATGCGCAAGAAAGAAAGGATAGGGTTGAGCAATCGATCCACCGGCATGTTCTTGCGCGATCAGCGCGTTGAAATGCTCGGCATCGGGCTGCCACTCGCCGGCGAGTCGCTCTGCGATGACGCGCGGTTCAAGTCCTGCGTTTTCGGCGATTGCGCGCACAACCAGCGAGCGAGACACGCCGACGCGAAATTCGCCGGTGATCAACTTATTCCAGGCGAAGCGCTGGGCGTCGTCTAGCTCCCGCCAATAGGCGAGTAGCCGAGTGCGAATTTCCGCCTCATCCATGCCGCGCAAAGGCAATAGACGTTCTTCGATCCATCGCGCAAGGGGTAGATCGCTACCCTCGCCGGGATCGGGTAAGAGATGGGCGATGGTCTCTGCAATATCACCGACGGCTTGATAGCACTCCTCGAAGAGCCATTCCGGAATGGCCGCCGCTTCGAGGATCAAGGCGCGCAAGACTTTGGTCGGCACAACCTGCCGCGGCCGATTGCCGGCCAGGAAGTACAAGGCCCAAGCGGCATCCGCGGCGCTCGCTGAAGCAAAGTAGCGTTTCATCGCTTCGCCTTTGGCGCGTGTCGAATTGGTGCTGTCCAGTTCGACGTAAAGCGCGGCGAAGGCCTTCACGCTTCGTCCTCCTCGACTTGCGATGCGTCGTCCAGTTCGCCGCCGTACTGGGTTTCAAAGGCACGCGCATCGATTCCTTGCTCATGCAGCCATCGCACCATCGCCGGGACATAACCGTGTGTGACGTACACACATCCAGCGCCTGTGGCGCGAATGGCAGTTTGCAGTGCCGGCCAGTCGGCGTGGTCCGACAATACGAACCCGCGATCCACCGCGCGTCGGCGCCGGGCGCCGCGCAAACGCATCCATCCCGAGGCGAACCCGTCGCTATAGTTGCCGAAACGTTTCAACCATGGGGTCGATTGCGCCGAAGGGGGAGCGAGTACGAGCGCGCGTGACAGCTGCTTTTTGTCCGTGATGTCGTTCACCGCATGCGTGGAAGGCAATGCGACGCCGGCTTCTCGATATGCACGATTCAATATTTCCACCGCGCCATGGCAAATGATCGGTCCGATGCTCGCATCGACGCCCGCGAGTACGCGCTGCGCTTTGCCGAATGCGTAAGCGAAAACGAGGCTGGTCCGGCCGGCCTCTGCATTGCGGAACCACCAGGCGTTGATGTCCGCCATGATTTCCTGCTGGGGACGCCAGCGATAAATCGGCAGCCCGAAGGTCGATTCGGTAATGAAGCTGTCGCAACGAATCGGTTCAAAAGGGGTGCAAGTCGGATCGGCTTCTAACTTGTAGTCGCCGGAGACCACCCAGATTTCATTGCCGCATTCGATACGCACTTGGGAGGAACCCAGCACATGACCGGCCGGATGCAAGGAGACGGTGGCTGAGCCTAGCCTGAGCGGTTCAGCGTAAGCCAAGGTCTGCAACGAGAGGTCCGGCAAACGCGAGCGGAGTACCGTCTTGCTCTCGCGAGAGGCGAGGTAGTGGGCACTGCCGACGCGTGCGTGGTCGCCATGCGCGTGCGTGATGACGGCACGTTCGACTGGCTGCCAGGGATCAATGTAGAAATCCCCGGCGGGACAGTAAAGCCCTTCGGGACGGTTGACGACGAGTTGGGACATTCAGCGGCCCGCTAGCGGTGGCTATGAGCTGCTGCAAGCTTTGCGCCTTGTTAGTCTTGTGCTACCGCCCGCGGCCGCTTGTCTTTGCCGATGGCGACATAGGTCAGTGTGGCTTCGGTCACCTTCACGACTTCCACGTCTTCCGGATTGCGTTGGGCATAGACCTCCACGCTTACTGTGATCGAGGTGTTGCCGATCTTTTCGATTTGGCCGTAAAGCGATAAGACGTCGCCCATGAATACGGGGGCGCGAAAAACGAAGGACTGCACCGCGACCGTGACGACGACGCCTTTGGCGCGTTCCGATGCGACGATGGCTCCGGCGATGTCGACCTGCGACATGATCCACCCACCGAAAATATCGCCGTGCTGGTTCGCATCGGCCGGCATCGGCACCACGCGCAAGGTTGGAGAACGATCCGGCAATTGGGTGGGGCCGTCCATAGCAGGCGTTCCCTTATCCAAAGAGGGGAAGATGATCATCGGTTCTTTGCGTAGTGCAGTGGGCCGCCGCGAAAAGGCGCGAATCCCGTGGCGAAGATGAGCCCCGCGTCGGCAAGATCTGCATCGGCGACGATGCCTTCGGCCACCACTTCTTTCGCTTCCTCGAGGTAAGGCGACATCAGGCGTTGAATGAGCGCTTCGTCAACCTGCCCGGCATGGCCTTTTTGCGGTTGGCCATTCACCCATTTGTAATAGCCTTCGCCGGTTTTCTTGCCGAGTTTTTTATCTTTGACGAGTTGTTCCAATTTGCGCGGCGCTACCGCCGTGGGATCTAGCTCGTGACCGACCACGGCACAAATATCGAGACCGACTGTATCGGCGAGCGTCACCGGGCCCATCGGCATACCGAAGGTTTCGGCGGCCTTATCGACGGTCTCCGGCGCGATGCCGTCCTCGACCATGCGTAAACCGTTCATCACGTAGGGCATCAACACGCGATTGACGAGAAAGCCGGAAGCATCTTTCACCGGCAGCGGAAGTTTGTCGATTTGGCGTACAAAGGCCGCGGCTTTCTGCGCCCATTCGGGCTTAGTGGCAACGCCGGACACAATTTCGACCAGCATCATTTGCGGCACGGGATTGAAAAAATGGATGCCGACAAGCCGCGAGGGGTCTTTCATTGGCGCGCTGATATCGGAGAGTTTCAAGCTCGAAGTATTTGTCGCAATGATCGCCGTCGGTTTGGCTTGCCCTTCGATGCGTGCGAAGAGTTCCTGCTTGATCGCGAGATTTTCGACAATCGCCTCGATAATCACATCCGCCTGCCGGACGCCATCGCCTTTGACGTCGGGAACAAGGCGATCGAGCGCGTCGCGCACCAACAGCTTGTCGCGTATGCGCTTCTTGTAGAGGTCGGCGGCACGCTTGACGGCCGGCGCAATACGCTCAGGTGCCATGTCCTGAAGTGTGACCGTCATGCCGCGCATCGCACACACGGCTGCAATGTCGCCGCCCATGGTGCCGGCACCGATGATATGCACATGCTGCGCTTTGAAATCGCCGCCTTTTCCAAGCGATTTCAAACGTTCTTGCAGACCGAAAACACGAATGAGATTCCGCGTTGTGGGATGACCGGCCAGATGATCGAAGGAGGCCGGATCGCCCGGCGGGGGCGCGAAGGGATCGCCATCGTATTTCTGCCATAGATCGAGAATGGCGTAAGGCGCGGGGTATTGTTCGCGCGTCGCTTTCTTCATGAGTTGTTTGCGAGCCATGCCGGCAGCCACACCGCGCAACGGGCCATCCAAGAGCTTCTGCACGAAAGGCAATTCGCGCGGCTTTTGCCCGCTGAGCACGATACTACGTGCCGTGTTGTCCATGATGCGCGGCGGCACCGATGCATCCACCAAGCCGATCTGCTTTGCGCGGCGGGCATCGACCGCCCGACCGGTCAGCATCATATCGAGCGCGACAGGCGCGCCAACCAAATGCGACAGGCGCTTCACGCCGCCCCAACCGGGCAAAATTCCGAGCATCACTTCAGGCAAGGCCAAGCGGGTTTTCGGATCGTCGACCGCGACGCGATAGCGACAAGCCAATGCCAGTTCGAGACCGCCCCCCATACAAAATCCGCGGATCAGCGCGAGGGTAGGGAAGCGCACTGCCGCCAGTTTGTTGAACAGGTCCCAACCGCGGCGAAGAATGCCGACCATGTGTTCTTTGGAATCGCCCTGCGTGAACTCATTGACGTCTGCGCCCGCAATGAATCCGCTGCTTTTCGCAGAGCGGAAGATCACGGCCTTGGGTTGAGCCGCGATCAGATCGTCGAGCATGACGCCGAACTCGTTCATCACCTCGACGGACAACACATTCGTCGAGCTGTCTGCTTTGTCGAAATCGATCCAGACAATCCCTTCCTTGTCGGCGTGCGGATGCCAGTGCTTATAATTTTTGTTCAACGCTGTCTCCATTTCCTTAAAGCGCTTCGACCAGCATGGCGCCGCCCTGGCCGCCGCCGATGCAAATAGACGCGATGCCGCGTTTGCCGCCCGTGCGACGCAGGACATGCAGCAAATGCAACACAATGCGAGCGCCTGAGGCGCCGACGGGGTGACCCAGCGAAATGGCGCCGCCGTCGACATTCAGCTTGTTCATATCGAGTTCGCCAAGCGCCGCCGGTAGCCCTAATTCTTTTTGGCAAAAAGCGTCGTCTTTCCACGCTTCGATGCAGCCCAGGATTTGCGCGGCGAAGGCTTCGTTTATTTCCCAGGCGTCAACATCGTTTAAACCGAGTCCATGTTTTTTCAACAATGGCGTGGCGGCATATACCGGACCCAAACCCATTTCGCGAGGATCGAGTGCTGCCCAATGCGAATCGAGAATGCGGCCGATCGGTTTCAACCCATGCTTATCGACGCCTTTGTCATCCGCGAGTACCAGCCAGACTGCGCCGTCCGTTATTTGGGAGCTGTTGCCCGCGGTGACGCTGCCGTATTTCTTGTCGAAGAACGGCTTGAGCTTGGCAAGGTTTTCAGGTGTTGAATCGTCGCGCGCGCCGTCGTCCTTCGTATAAACGTTGCCGCGTTCGTCGTAGAGCGGCACGATTTCATCGAAGTGGCCCGCCGCCTGCGCGGCCAACACACGTTTGTGACTGAGGGCGGCGTATTCGTCTTGTTGCCGACGCGTGATGCCGAAGCGATAAGCCAGATTCTCCGCGGTCTGCCCCATGATGAGGCCGACATTCGGATCCGTCAGTCCCTTCATCAGGCTGATTACGGGTGCAAGCATGCCGGGCCGAAATTTCGTCAGCAGTCCGAGCTTTTGCCCCATGGTTTTCGCGCTATAGAAGTTCGAGAACCACAGCGTCATGGCCTCGGAAAAAAGCAGCGGTGCCCGCGAGAGTGCATCGACACCGCCCGCCAATATCAGATGCGAGCGTTCGGCGAGCATGTTTCCGATTGCCGCATCGATCGCTTGCATGCCCGATGCGCAATTGCGCATCACGGTCCAGGCCGGCACATGGTGGCCGCAGCCAATGCGTAGCGCAGCGACGCGCGCGATATTCACCTCGTCCGAGGCAGGCGCGGCACAGCCCAGAACCACTTCGTCCAATTGGGTCGGCTCGAACTGCTGCCGCATCAGCAGACTGCGGCCCGCCGCGGTTGCCATATCGCTAGCCGAAAATACGCCCGGCTTATTGCGCGACTTGAGGAAAGGGGTGCGCGAACCGTCGATGATGTAAATGGATTTGCTCATGATCAGACCGTCAACATATGTTCGTTTTCTTTCGCTGCCTGGTTGAGCGAAAGATCGTGCGGGAAGTCGTCTACGCGAATCACTTCATTGCGTAATGACGCGGCGCGCGCGAGCTGCGCTTGCTCTGCTTGTGTAATGACCCCTGTGGCGAGCGCGGCCTGTACGATCGCGTCGCGTGTGCCGCCGGCGATCTTGCCGCTGCGCTCCGCACTGCGGATTTTCGCGTCGATCGCTTCGGCGGCAATGGCCGCTTCGAGCGCCTGTTCCAGGCAGCCAATCGGATCGGCCGCTTCCTGCGGCAGATACATGTCTGCCGTCAACCGATCGCGCGTCGGCGAGGGGGCGATCAACAGTTTCGCCACTTCGTGCCCTAGGTCGTCCGAGGGCACCACATAAGGACGGCCGATGGGGAAAATGAAGCGAGTGAGCAGCCAGGCGAAGAAACGATTCGGATAATTCGAAATGACGCCTTCGAAGGCGTTCTGCGCCTTGAACATCGCATCCCAGATTGCCCAATCGAGCAGCGGCTTGTCTGCTTGCGGACGGCCGTCGTCTTCGTATCGTTTGAGCGTTGCGGAAACGAGGTACAGCAGCGAAAGGATGTCGCCCAGGCGCGCGGATAATTTTTCGCGCCGCTTGAGCGCCCCGCCCATCACAAGCATCGACACATCGGCAATGAATGCGAAAGCAGAGGAGAAGCGCGTGAGTTGCTGGTAATAGCGCTTGTTTTCCGGTGCGATATCGGCATCGATGCCAACCCAGTGCGAGCCGGTAATCCCCATAAAGAACGCGCGTACCGCATTGCCTAATGTGAAGCGAATATGCGCCCAAAACGCTTTGTCGAAATCCCGGGCGCCTTTTGCGCGGTCAGCCTCGCGCGTTGCCTGCATTTCCTTCAATACATAAGGGTGGCAGCGGATGGCGCCCTGGCCAAAGATGATGAGGCTGCGCGTGAGGATGTTTGCGCCTTCCACCGTAATTGAAACGGGCATCTGCTGATACGCGCGGCCGATGAAGTTGTTCGGCCCGAGGCAGATGCCTTTGCCGCCTTGGATATCCATCGCGTCGTTGAGCACTTGCCGATTGCGTTCGGTGATGTGTGCTTTGACAATGCCGGAAATGACCGAAGGCTTTTCGCCGAGGTCGATGGATACAGCGGTCATTTTGCGGGCCGCATCCATCATGTAGAGGTTGCCCCCCATGCGCGCGAGCGGCTCTTCGATCCCTTCGAATTTGCCGATCGGCATGCGGAACTGCGTACGGACGCGCGCATAAGCGCCTGTGCCCCGCACCGCGAGTTTCGACATGCCCACATTGGAGGCGGGCAACGAAATCGAACGGCCGGCGGCAAGGCATTCCATCAACATGCGCCACCCTTGCCCCGCCATGGGCGGACCGCCGATGATCCATTCGAGGGGCATGAACACATCCTTGCCCCAATTCGGTCCATTGTGAAACACCGCATTGAGCGGGAAATGCCGGCGACCGATGTTGACGCCCGGATGATTGGTGGGCACAAGCGCGCAGGTAATGCCGATGTCTTCTTCTTGGCCGAGCAAATGCTCCGGGTCATAAAGGCGGAAGGCAAGGCCGAGCAGGCTCGCGATGGGTCCGAGCGTGATGTAGCGTTTGTCCCAGGTGACTTTCATTCCCAAGACTTCCTTGCCGTTGTACATGCCTTTGCAGACGATGCCGAAGTCCGGTATCGAAGCGGCGTCCGAACCGGCATGCGGACTGGTCAACGCGAAGCAGGGGATCTCCTGCCCCAAGGCGAGGCGCGGTAAGTAGTACCGTTTCTGTTCGGGGGTGCCGTAATGCAAGAGCAGTTCTGCCGGGCCGAGCGAATTGGGCACCATGACGGAAACTGCCGCAGCACTACAACGGGTGGAGAGTTTGGCGACGACCTGCGAGTGTGCATAGGCGGAAAAACCTTTGCCGCCGTATTCCTTCGGAATGATCATTCCGAGGAAACCTTTGTCCTTGATGTATTGCCAAGTCTGCGGCGTCATGTCCCCCAGGCCGTAGGTTTCCCAGTCGTTCGCGAGTTTGCACAGCGTTTCGGTTTCGTGATCGAGGAAGCGCTGTTCTTCTGCGGAGAGCTTGGCGGGCGGGAAGCTCAGCAGTTTCGCCCAGTCCGGTTTGCCGGAAAAAAGATCGCCGTCCCACCATACCGTGCCGGCATTGATCGCCGCAGCTTCGGTGTCGGACATCGGCGGCAACACTTTTCTGAAAGTCGCGAAAATGCGATTGCTGATCAGCGCGCGCCGCAGCGGCGCGATCCCAAGCACCAAAGCGCCGAGGATGATGAGGCCAAGCAGGATGTAAACGACGGTCATGTTCTTATTCCTGTGTTGTATTTATGAATGAACCGCAGCACCCTTCGCCGCGCGTGTCGCGGGGACATTCGCGTCGGCAAGGTTGGCATCATATGCGGCAACGGCGTCGGGTAGGGGCGCCCGCAGCCCCGCGATCAAGAAGGGCGCTAAACGGCGAAGCAAAAGCGCATCGTCCGGCGCTTCGCCGGGACTCAGTGCGCTGATGAGCTTCCAGGCGTCGGCTCCGGCGAGCGTATAGGCCAGTGCGCCCAACATGAAGTGCAACCGCCAAGATAACTCCTGCCGCGGAATATGCGGCAACGCGCGCCCGAAAGCTTCTTTGAAGCGGGCGATGGAGGGCGCATAACGTTCCGATAAACACTTGCGCAAGATGGGAGAAGGATCGACGTAGACCCGGCCGAGGAAACGCAGAAAGTCTTCGCCACCCAAGCCGTGCCGGGCCAGGTCGAGCGCCGGGATAAAGAGGGCATCCAGAATCGATTCGCAGCTCAGGGCCTGATCGCCGGCGTCCGTCTCATACTGGTCCAAGAGCCGGAGGCGGCCTGCATGAAGCGCGTCCAACCGATAAGCGATTAACGCTTCGAAGAGCCCATCTTTGCCGCCGAAGTGGTAGTTGACGGCGCCTAGATTCACTTTTGCCGCCGAGGTGACTAGGCGCAAAGAGGTGCCGTCGAAGCCGTGCAGGATGAACAAAGCTTCGGTCGCATGGAGGATGCGCTCCCGCGTGGAAGCCGCCCGGTGGACGGTGGGTATCGTGCTCGTTGCCAAGGCCTTACCTTAATTCAAACGATCGTTTGAATGATTGTGGCCGCAGACCGGAAAGTCAAGCGCCAAGCGCTTTCGTCGTGTCAAAACCTTGATTTCCCGCCCATTCGCCAGCACATTCAAGCGGTTCCCCCTTCGAAGCAATCATCTTGAGACACCACGCCGGCGCCTTCCTCCATCCCACCGAAAAAAAATCCCGCAGCGAGTGGCGGGTTTTAAAACTGTTGTGGCCCTATCTGTGGGAATTCCGGCTGAGGGTGTTCGTCGCACTGTTGTTTCTGGTCGGTGCGAAAGTCGCAAACGTGGGGGTGCCGCTCATTCTCAAGCATGTCGTCGATACGCTCGATGACAAGACCGCGATGCTGGCAATGCCCTTGCTGCTCCTTGTCGCGTATGGCGCCTTGCGTTTTTCCACCACGCTCTTTGCCGAACTGCGGGACATGGTGTTTATCCGCGTCACCCAGCGCGCGATCCGGCGAGTCGCGCTGGAAGTGTTCCGCCATTTACACGCGCTTAGCTTGCGCTTCCACCTCGGCCGCCAGACTGGAGGCGTATCGCGTGACATCGAGCGCGGTACACGGGGTATTTCCACGCTTTTGTCGTACATGTTGTTCTCCATCATTCCGGTCATTTTGGAGTTCACGCTGGTCGCTTTCATTCTTATCGGCAAATTCGACTGGCGTTTTGCCGCCGTAACCTTCGCCGCGGTAGCGATCTACATCGTCTTCACCATCGTCGTGACCGAATGGCGCATGGATATTCGTCGCCGTGCCAATGAAATCGACTCCAAAGCGAACACCCGGGCGATCGACAGCTTGATCAACTATGAGACGGTGAAGTACTTCAACAACGAAGAGTACGAGGCGAAACGTTACGACGAGCATTTACGCGGCTATGAAAATGCCGCGGCACAGACGGAATCTTCGCTGGGGCTGCTGAACATCGGCCAAAGTCTGATCATCGCCGTGGCGGTGACGCTGTTGATGATTTTGGCTGCGCAAGGGGTGCGTGGCGGGGCGCTGACCCTTGGCGATCTCGTCCTGGTGAATGCCCTGCTGATTCAGCTTTATATCCCGCTCAATTTCCTCGGCATGGTGTATCGGGAGATCAAGCAAGCGTTGATCGACATGGATCGCATGTTCCGTCTACTGGGTGAAAACCGCGAAATTCAAGATGCACAGGATGCGAAGCCGCTGCCTGCCGGACCCGCCTCCGTGCGCTTCGAGCACGTCGATTTTTCCTATGAGGCGAAGCGGCAGATCTTGTTCGATGTGAACTTTGAGGTGCCGGCGGGCAGTAAAGTCGCCGTCGTGGGCCACTCGGGATCGGGCAAGTCCACTCTCGCGCGGTTGCTCTACCGTTTTTACGATGTTGGCGGTGGCCGTATCCTTATCAACGGAGAAGATGTGCGCGGTCTGCAACAAAGCTCGTTGCGCGCGGCTATCGGTATCGTTCCCCAGGACACGGTGCTGTTCAATGACACGGTCCTTTACAACATCCGTTATGGACGCCCGGATGCAAGCGAAGCGGAAGTGATCGCTGCGGCGCAGGCAGCGCATATTCATGACTTCATCATGGCACTTCCTGATGGCTATGAGAGCAAAGTGGGCGAACGCGGGTTGAAGCTTTCAGGGGGCGAAAAACAGCGCGTCGCAATTGCACGCGCCATCCTTAAAAATCCCCGCATTCTCATCTTCGACGAGGCGACGTCGGCGCTGGATTCAAAGTCCGAGCAAGCCATTCAGGCTGAGTTGGACCGCATTGCGGAGGGCCGGACCACGCTGGTCATTGCGCACCGCTTGTCCACCGTGATGAATGCGGACCAGATTCTGGTCATGGAGCGGGGGAAAATCATTGAACGGGGGACGCATGCCGGCCTGCTGACGAAAGCCGGTACTTATGCCCAAATGTGGTCGTTGCAGCAGCAACAACGTGCACTAAGTCCCCTGCTGGAGGAAACGACCCTGGGCACATGACTTGCACGCGCCGAAAACGGATAATCCTGGTTGCAAAACTGGGATACGGTGAATGATGAAGTTTTCACCCTATCTCATTCTTTATCTTGCAGCATCCGGGAGTGTCTGGCTACACTGCGGTCGTCTGTCCTGCAAGGCGTAGGACGAAGCTCTACCTGAGGTGAAAGCGTAATGAAGTTCCCGACCATCCGAGTGTTTGCAGTGTTGTGCGCATTGGCGCTCGGCGTGGTCGCACCGCAAGTACGGGCGAACCTGTCTGATCTGAAGTCTTCTGCCGTTTTGATCATGGACGAGCAGACGGGCGAAGTCCTCTACAGCCGCAATCAAGCGCAAGTTCTGCCGATCGCTTCGATCACCAAGTTGATGACCGCTATGGTGACCCTTGATGCCGGGTTGCCGCTTGATGAGCGCATCACGATTACCAACGAAGATCTCGACACGCGCAAGGGCACCGGCTCGCGGCTGCGCGTCGGCACCGAATTGAGCCGCGACGATCTATTGCGGCTCGCATTGATGGCGTCGGAGAACCGTGCAGCGTCCGCATTGGGCGGCGCCTATCCCGGCGGTCGTGATGCCTTCGTGACGGCGATGAATATGAAAGCGCGTCAGCTCGGGATGACCGGTACGCTTTATGTCGAGCCAACCGGTCTGTCCAGCGCGAACGTCTCGACTGCTGAAGATCTGGCAAAACTCGTTCGGGTCGCACAGACTTATCCGCTGATTCGCGAATACTCGACCCTACCGCACCATAGCGTGCCGGTTGGCACTCGCATGGCCTCTTTTTCCAATACGAACGGCCTCGTCCGTGCGGGCAATTGGGAGATCGGCCTGCAAAAAACAGGTTACATCAGCGAGGCGGGCCGTTGCCTCGTGATGCAGGCGAAGCTCGCCGCTCGCTCCGTTGTTATCGTGTTGCTTGATTCCTGGGGGAAGTACACGCGGATTGCCGATGCCAATCGTATTCGGCAGTGGCTCGAACCGGATTTCGTCATTCCGGTACAACCAAAAAAAATTACACGCGCCAAGTCTCGTTCCCGGATCAAGGCGACGCGTAGCAAGTCGGTCAAAGTGGTTCGCACCTCCAACGGTCGCCTCAAGGCCACGATCAAACGCTCGGCCAAGTAGCCGCATATGAAGCGCTCTGTCTTCGCAAGAAGCGTTGGCAGAGCTGCTGGGTTTTACGCCGAACCTCTCTCTACTTCCGACGCTTTCCTGCAGGACGTCCTGCGCGGTCTCGCGCAGGCGCAAAAGAAAATACCGCCGAAGTATTTCTACGATGCGCGCGGTTCCGAGCTCTTCGAAGTCATCTGCGCCACGCCCGAGTACTACCCGACACGCGCCGAAATGAGCATCATGGCGGCGCATATCGGGGACATCGCCGCAAGCATTCCGCGAAACCATATGCTCATCGAACTCGGGAGCGGTGCCAGCCTGAAAACCCGTTTACTGATTCAGCACACGCAGCCTCTCGCCTACATCCCCATCGACGTGTCGGCCAGCGCCCTGGAAGAAGCATGCAGGGGACTGGCGTGGCGTTTTCCGACCCTTGACATCGAGCCGCTCGTCGCAGACTTCACCGCCTTGCGTCTGCCTAAGGCGGAAGGGCAAACCCGTGTGGTGTATTTCCCCGGTTCCACGATTGGAAATTTTTACCCTGACGAAGCGGCCGACTTTATGCGTGATTTACACGCACAGTTGAATGAAGGCGATCGACTGTTGATCGGCGTCGATTTGAAAAAGGACCCGGCGATTTTGCATGCGGCCTACAACGACTCGCAGGGCGTGACCGCGGCGTTTAATTTGAATCTTCTAGAAAGAATCAATCGCGAATTAGGCGCCGATTTCGATATCGGTAATTTTCGCCATCTGGCTTTTTACAACGCCGAGCGAGGCTGGGTGGAAATGCATTTACAGGCGCGACATGCAATGGATGTTCACCTCGCAGGTCATCGCTTCCATTTCCGCGCGGAAGAAAGTTTGCACACGGAGATTTCCTGCAAGTATGAGCTTGCCGAATTTGCAGCGCTCGCTGCAAGCGCGGGCTTTGTCAAAGAGGCCGTGTGGACCGATCCGGATAATCTCTTCAGCGTTTTCCTCCTGCAGGCGGACGCAAGCGCATAGCGGCTACAATGCCGCGCCGGTTCAGCGGCCTTCGAATAGAAAAAACTTCGAATAAAACAATAGAGCCATGAACCCAATGTTGCGATTTGCGCGGGCGGTAGACGCCTTGAATGCGCGCATCGGCGCTTTTGCCAACATGCTCGTGCTGCTAGCGTGCTTGATCAGCGCGGGCAACGCCTTCATGCGCAAAGGTCTCGATATCAGCTCGAACGCTTGGCTAGAGGCGCAGTGGTATTGCTTTGCGGGCATCGTCTTGCTGGGGGCGGCGTGGACGCTTCAGCGCAACGAGCATGTGCGCGTCGACGTGTTCTACGGGAGGCTGTCGCCACGCATGCAGGCCTGGATCGATGTCATGGGCACCATGCTCTTTTTGCTTCCTATGGCAGGGATTCTCGCTTGGCTGTCATGGCCGATGTTTACGACCTCTTATGGCATCGGGGAAGTGTCGAGCGATGCGGGCGGGCTACTGCGCTGGCCGGTGAAACTGCTGTTGCCTGTAGGTTTCGGTTTGTTGTTCCTGCAGGGACTGAGCGAATTGATCAAGCGCATCGCCTATTTGCGGGGCAATGCCGAATATGCGCCGAGTTACGAAAGGCCGATGCAATGATGGAATGGATCGCGCCGCTCATGTTTGCGGCGCTGGTGCTCTTCCTGCTCATCGGTTATCCGGTCGCATTTTCGCTTGCGGCCGTGGGGCTGTTATTCGCCTGGATCGGATTGGAAATCGGCAGTCTGGAGAGCGGCCGCTTGCAAGCCTTGCCGGAGCGCGTATTCGGCATTCTTTCGAACGATCTATTGCTCGCCATTCCATTCTTCACATTCATGGGCGCCATACTTGAGCGCTGTGGGCTAGCCGAAGATCTGCTCGAAGGAATCGGCCAACTGTTCGGCGCTGTGCGTGGCGGGCTTGCGTATGCGGTGATATTCGTTGGTGCGATTTTGGGTGCAGTCACGGGCACGGTTGCGGCGTCCGTCATCGCGATGGCGATGATCTCTTTGCCGGTAATGATGCGTTATGGCTATGACCCACGCCTTGCGACCGGTGTGATCGCCGCCTCGGGGACAATTACGCAGTTGATTCCCCCTTCGCTCGTGCTCATCGTATTGGGCGCACAGCTCGGTCAATCGGTGGGTGATATGTACGCCGGCGCTATCGGGCCCAGTATTGTTCAAGTGTTGCTTTTCTGTGCGTTTATCGCTTTCATGAGCGTGTGGCGTCCTGAAACGATGCCTGCATTGCCTCCCGAGGCGCGCACGCTGCGAGGCCGCGCTTTGATGCGCAAGGTGCTCTGGGGAATGCTGCCCTCTTTGGCCTTGATGTTCCTCGTACTCGGCAGTCTATTCGCCGGACTTGCGACGCCGACCGAGGCCGGTGCAATGGGCGCGGTTGGCGCATTGGCCCTTGCATTTGCCCATCGACGCTACACGCACAAGCTGATGTGGGAAGCCATGGCATCGACCATGCGCATTACGGCAATGGTGGTCTTCATCCTTATCGGCTCAACGATTTTCGGGCTGGTGTTCCGATTATTCGATGGCGATCTATGGATAGAAAGTTTATTGCTCGATCTTCCCGGCGGTCCCGTCGGTTTTCTTATCGCCGTCAATGCGCTGGTGTTCGTGCTGGCTTTCTTTCTCGATTTTTTTGAGATTGCTTTTATCGTGATTCCGCTGCTGGCGCCCGTCGCCGCGAAATTGGGCATTCATCCGGTATGGTTCGGCGTGCTATTGGGGGCGAACATGCAAACGTCTTTCATGCACCCTCCCTTCGGTTTTGCGCTCTTTTACCTACGCGGCGTGGCACCCCGTGAAATAAAAAGCAAGGATATTTATTGGGGCGCATTGCCTTGGGTGGGTTTGCAACTGTTGCTGGTGGCGATCCTTATTTTGTGGCCGGGATTGGTCACGGGGTTGATCTCGGTGGAGGTGAGCATCGATCCGAACAGTATCCAAATCGACTTGCCCCCAGATGTGCCGCAGGAGGCGCTACCCCTCGAGGAAAGTTTGCGGTCAACGCCTTAAATTTTTCCTCTTTTGTTTAGCGCGACAAATGGGTATGCTGAAAAAGCAAGCGCGGAGGAGGATCTTCGCTTGGGCATTCCTGAACTGATCGAGATTCATCTCATGTAGAGATTCGTCATCCGCACGGAAGCAGGCTGTCGGCATGTCGCCGTGCATGCGATTTGTTCAGGGTCAAAACAAGATAAGCGCCGTACCCGGTGACTTTGAAGGATTGACCGGTATCGGCGTGCTCACGAGGAGGTGTGCATGGCCACAGCAACAGCGGAGTTGAACGGCAAAGGCGGTCCGGCGAGCGGAGAGAAGAAAGTTATCTTCGCCTCTTCGCTTGGGACGGTATTTGAATGGTACGACTTCTATCTCTACGGATCGCTTGCGGCGATCATCTCCAAGCAGTTTTTCTCCGGCGTTAACCCAACTGCTGCATTTATTTTCGCGCTGCTCGCCTTCGCTGCGGGTTTCGCCGTACGACCTTTCGGCGCAATTCTGTTTGGACGCATCGGCGATCTCGTCGGGCGCAAATATACTTTCCTGATCACCATCATGATCATGGGTGTGTCCACCTTCGTAGTCGGTTTGTTGCCGAGCTACGCCTCCATCGGTGTTGCGGCACCGATCATCCTGATTGCGTTGCGTCTGCTACAGGGACTGGCGCTAGGCGGTGAATACGGCGGTGCTGCAACTTATGTGGCGGAACATGCCCCACATGGCAAGCGTGGGTTGCATACCTCGTGGATTCAAACCACGGCAACGCTTGGGCTGTTTATGTCGCTCCTCGTTATCTTAGGTGTGCGGACGTATCTGGGCGAAGAGGCGTTTGCCGACTGGGGCTGGCGTATCCCGTTCCTGCTCTCCTTCATCCTGCTCATCATTTCCGTCTGGATTCGGCTCTCGCTGTCTGAGTCGCCGATGTTCCAAAAAATGAAAGACGAGGGCAAGGGCAGTAAGGCGCCGCTGAAAGAGTCTTTCGGCCAGTGGTCGAACATGAAGATCGTCATCCTCGCGCTGCTCGGTCTCACGGCAGGCCAAGCGGTGGTTTGGTACACGGGCCAGTTTTATGCGCTGTTCTTCCTGACTCAAACGCTCAAGGTGGATGCTCCCACAGCTAATATCCTGATCGCGCTTTCGCTGGCGATTGGCACGCCCTTCTTTATCTTCTTCGGATGGCTATCGGACAAGATCGGTCGCAAGGGCATCATCATGGCGGGTTGTCTTATTGCGGCGCTGACCTACTTCCCGCTCTTCAAGGGGCTGACTCACTATGCCAACCCTGCGCTTGAGCAGGCTTTGGCAAATTCTCCGGTCACGGTCATTGCGGATCCCAACGAATGCTCTTTCCAGTTCAACCCGGTGGGCACGGCTAAGTTCACGAGTTCCTGCGATATTGTGAAGAGCTTTCTCGCACGAAACTCGGTGAGCTATACCAACGAGGAAGCGCCCGCCGGCACCCTGGCGAAAGTAAAAATCGGCGATCAGGAGTTTGCCAGTTTCGACGGACGCATATTGGACGCGGCTGCATTGAAGACTCAGACCGATGCCTTCAACAAGGAATTGGGCGCGGCCGTCAAGCAGGCCGGCTATCCGCCCAAGGCGGATGCGGAGCAGATGAACAAACCAATGCTCGTCCTTATCCTGACGGTGCTCGTCATCTATGTGACCATGGTCTATGGGCCGATTGCGGCAATGCTGGTCGAACTTTTCCCGACACGCATTCGCTATACCTCGATGTCATTGCCCTATCACATCGGCAACGGATGGTTTGGCGGCTTCCTGCCGACCACTGCCTTTGCAATGGTCGCCGCAACCGGTGATATCTACTATGGCTTGTGGTATCCGATCGTCGTCGCAGCGATGACTTTTGTTATCGGTATGCTGTTCATCCGGGAAACGAAGGACCGGCGGATCGCGGAAATATAGAGCGATTGTCGCTAATAAAAAAGCCCGCTTCGGCGGGTTTTTTTTGCCACATGCGCGATGCCTCCGGCCCGGTCGCATGGCGATGGAGGAGGATGGATTCATGTTAGACATCGTCCTTCAAAGGCGCGTGTAACCCCCCTTGGGGCGTGATATCGTCTCCACTCCCATGAAAGACGCGATCATCTTATTCGCGCATGGTAGCCGTGACCCGCAATGGGCCGCACCCATGCGCACTATCCAAACATTGCTGAGCCGCAAACGGCCGGACTCGCAGGTCCTCCTGGCATTTTTGGAGTTGATGAGCCCTGATTTAGAGAGCGCTGTGGGGGATGCCGCTGAGCATGGCGCGCGATCGATCACCATCGCGCCGCTTTTTCTCGCGGCCGGTGGGCATCTTAAAAAAGATTTGCCTGAACTCGTCGCGCGCTGCTCGCAAAGCTTTCCTCAATTGAAATTTGAAGTGCTTACGCCGATCGGCGAAAGCGAAGTGCTGCTGGGCGCCATCGCCGACTGGGTCTGCGACAGCCTGCGTTGATCTTGGCTCCGGCTCCGCGATGATCGATTCGACATATCAAGCGCCGCGATGGTTGCCGGGCGGTCATGCACAAACGATCTACGCTTCGCTGTTTTCGCGCGTTCCAAGAGTGGCCGTACGACGAGAACAATGGGACACGCCGGACGGTGACTTCATTGAGGTTGATTGTTTGGACGGCGTGACCGACGCGCCGCTGCTTGTCATGTTTCACGGTCTCGAAGGCAGTGGGCAAAGCCACTACGCGCGCGCGATGCTCCACGCCGCGAAGGAAGCTGGGTGGCGGATGTTGCTACCGCACTTTCGCGGTTGCGGTGGAACGCCGAACAAATTGCCGCGCGCATATCATTCCGGCGATAGCGCCGAAGCGGATTGGATTTTGCGCCGCGCGCATGGCTTGACCGGTGCGGCGGATTTTTACGCGATCGGCGTCTCCCTGGGCGGCAATGTGTTATTGAAGTGGCTGGGTGAAGAGGGGCCTCTCGCGCGAGACATTGTCAGTGCGGCCGCGGCGGTTTCCGCGCCGGTCGATCTTCATGCGGCGGGGACGGCGCTGGAGAAAGGTTTCAGCAAACTTTATACGCGCATGTTCCTTGCATCTTTGATCGACAAAAGTTTGGCCATGCTCAATCGGTACCCGGGCTTATTCGATCGGGAAAAGTTGCGGCGCGCAAGTAGTCTGCGAGATTTTGACAATGTCGTCACGGCGCCGCTCCATGGTTTCATCGATGCCGCAGATTACTGGACCCGGTCGAGTTCCAAACCCTTCCTCGATAGAATCGCCGTGCCGACTTTAGTGATCAATGCGCTGAATGATCCGTTTCTACCTGCTGCGGCATTGCCGAGAGTCGATGAAGTATCTTCCGCAGTAACATTGGAATATCCCGCCGCCGGCGGCCATGTTGGTTTTGTCAGCCCCCCTTTTCCGGGCCGTTTGACTTGGCTACCCGCTCGTATAATCGAACACCTCCAAAAAGCGAAATCATCATGAGCGCAATTCCGCAGGAAATTTTCAAGGCTTACGATATCCGCGGCATCGTGGGTAGAACTTTGACCGCTGAAGTCGTCGAGCTTGTGGGGCGTGCCTTAGGCAGCTTGTGTCTCGAACGAGGGGGCAAAGCGATTGCGGTCGGTCGCGACGGGCGCTTGTCCGGACCGGAACTGGTCGGCGCGCTTTCGCGCGGGATTCAATCCACGGGCGTGGATGTACATGATGTGGGGATGGTTCCTACGCCGCTTGTTTACTATGCGGCGCATCAGTTGGGATTGGGTAGCGCTGTCGCCGTCACCGGCAGTCACAACCCGCCTGACTACAACGGTTTAAAGATGGTGATCGCAGGCACGACATTATCCGGCGATGAAATTCAGAACGTGCGCAAGCGAATCGAGGCAGGCGTCTTCGCGCAAGGGGCGGGCAAGAAGGTCGATAGCCCGGTGCGCTCAGCCTACCTTGACCGTGTGCTTGGAGACGTGAAACTTGCGCGAAAAATGTCGATCGTCATCGATTGTGGCAATGGGGTTGCCGGTGCCGTCGCGCCGGAACTCTATAAACGGCTGGGTTGTGATGTGCAGGAGCTTTTCTGCGACGTGGACGGAACCTTCCCCAACCATCACCCCGATCCTTCTCAGCCGAAGAATCTTGTTGATTTGATCAAAGCCGTACGCGAATCCGATGCCGAGCTTGGTCTTGCGTTCGACGGCGACGGCGACCGGCTTGGCGTCGTCACAAAAGACGGCGCGATCATCTACCCCGACCGGCAGCTCATGCTCTTTGCCAGGGACGTATTGAGCCGCGTTCCGGGCGGCAAGGTGATTTACGACGTGAAGTGCACGCGGAACCTTGCGCCATGGATCAAGCAACACGGTGGCGAACCGGTGTTATGGAAAACAGGCCATTCGCTGATCAAAGCGAAGCTGAAGGAAACCGGGGCGCCGCTAGCGGGTGAAATGAGCGGTCACGTGTTTTTTG
>DATEOW010000036.1:0-5511 GCA_035273665.1 Burkholderiales bacterium
ATCGCGTTGCCGGCGTAAATCGGTCGCTTGAACGTGTCCGCCGATTCAATCGCGATCACATCGGAGATTTGCGCGACGTCGAGCAAGGCGGCAATGCGTGGCGCGAGATTTTTGCCGAAGCTACTCGCGGGCAACAAGACATGGCTGTGATGCTTTGCAAGCGATGCGATCCATGGCGCCAAAGCTTCAGGCAACTGTTCCCGATACTGCGGCGCATCGCAGACGAGCACTTTCTGAAGGCCCAGATAGCGCGCCGCGGCCTCCGCAACCGCGCCGCAATCCTGGCCGGCGATAAGCAGCGCAACATCTTTACCCAAAGCCTGTGCCGCGCTCACAGCGTGCAGCGTGACTGCTTTGAGCGCTTTGCCGTCGTGTTCGGCGATCACGAGGACGCTCACAGTACCTTCGCTTCGTCGCGTAGCTTGCTCACCAAGGCTTTGGCATCGGCCACTATGACCCCACCCTTACGTTTGGGAGGTTCCTCGACCTTCAGAGTGCGCAGCCGAGGCGAAACATCCACGTTCAGTGCGCTTGGCGTAAACGTCTCCAAGGGTTTCTTCTTGGCCTTCATGATGTTCGGCAGCGTGGCGTAGCGCGGCTGGTTGAGCCGCAGATCGGTCGTGACCACCGCGGGACACCGCAGTTCGACCGTTTCAAGACCGCCATCGACTTCGCGCGTGACGTGCACGTGTTCGTCCTGCAAATGCACCTTGGAGGCAAAGGTCCCCTGGGGCCAGTCGAGCAACGCGGCCAACATCTGGCCGGTCTGATTGCAATCGTCGTCGATGGCTTGTTTGCCGAGGATGACGAGCCGCGCATCTTCCTTTTGAACAACGGCTCGCAACAGCTTGGCGACGGCGAGCGGTTGCAGCTCCACATCGGTTTCAACGAGGATTGCGCGGTCCGCGCCCAGGGCGAGCGCCGTGCGTAAGGTTTCCTGGCAAGCGGCGACACCGCAGGACACGGCAACGACCTCCGTTGCGACGCCCGCTTCACGCAAGCGGAGCGCCTCCTCGACCGCGATTTCGTCGAAGGGATTCATGCTCATTTTGAGATTGGCGAGTTCGATGCCGCTGCCATCGGCCTTGACGCGCGCCTTCAGGTTGAAGTCGAGCACGCGTTTGACTGCGACGAGAATTTTCATCGCGGAAGATGGATCAGGCTGCTACCGCGGGAACGGCTTCTTCTTCCTGCCAGACACAACGGCCTTTCGATTCTTTCGCTACCGCCTCGAGTGTAGCCAGATGCGCCGCTTCCTCCTCGGCATCGGCGCGCAAGAGCACGATCGCCGGGCGCAGCACAATGCTTGTAACACCCGCCGCCAGCGTGTTCGGGCTGACATCCAATTCGATGGCCAGACTTTCCTGTCCCCGCGTCATGGCGAGATAGACTTCGGCCAATAACTCGCAGTCGAGCAGCGCGCCATGCAAGGTGCGATGCGAATTGTCTACCGCGTAGCGTTCGCAGAGTGCATCGAGCGAGTTCTTTTTGCCGGGATGGAGTTCACGGGCCTGACGCAAGGTATCGACAATGCCCGCAACGTATTTTTCGATCGGGTCGTAGCCGAGCAATTGCAATTCGACGTTCAGGAATTCCACATCGAAGGCGGCGTTGTGAATGATCAGCTCCGCGCCGCGCACATAATCGAGAAACTCCGCTGCCACATCGGCGAACGGCGGCTTGTCGCTCAGGAATTCATCGGTGATGCCGTGAACCTTGAGTGCGCCGGCCTCCACAGGGCGGCCGGGATTGACATAGCGATGGAATTGATTGCTGCTGAGCCGGCGGTTGACCAGTTCAAGGCCGGCGATTTCGATCATGCGATCGCCTAAGCGGGCGTTGAGGCCGGTGGTCTCAGTATCGAGAATGATTTGCCGCATATTTCCCGAGCCCTCCGGTCTCGCGCCGTGGGGCCCTTCCCTCCTCGTAACACTTCGGGCGCTAGTGTAAGGCGAAACCCGGGCGTCGTGGCAATTCCGGCGGCGGAAAAACGTTCGGCGGCATGCAGCCTGCATGCAATTTAGCTCTTTCGGCGTCCCATCACATGCGCATCGACCAATTGCCGCGCCATTTTCCGGGTTCCTTGGGCATGCCCCTCCAACAACCACAGTCGCAGCAAACCGACGAGGAATACCAGCGTCTCGGCCGCTGCGAGATCAGGGTCAAGACCGGACCGCAAACTTCCATCCTTTCGCGCTTCGGCATAGACCTGAGTCAGGCAAGCGCGCAACCGATCATGCCGTTTTCTGAAAGTTTGCAAATCGCCCGCCATGTCGCCGACGTATTCGCATTTATACGACATGATGTCCAGCGTTTTGCGTGTGCGCGGGTCCCGTTCAAGCACGCTCAGAAACCCCGACAAGAACAACTTGATTCGCTCAAGCGGTTCCACCTTGTTTTCGCGTAGAAGGACCAGATCGCTATGGTCAAGAAGCGGCAAACTGACGTCTTCCCGGATTGCGCGCACCAACTCGCTCTTATCGGCGAAATGCCAATAGACCGCTCCGCGCGTGACGCCCGCAGCGGCGGCCACCTGTTCCAATGTCGTGCGGGCGATGCCCCGCGCATGGAAACAGTTGAGGGCCGCGGTCATGATTTGGCGCCGAGTCTGTTCGGCCTCTTCCTTAGTGCGACGCATTCGTGATTTTTCCTTCTTACATACATGGATGATTGTATATAATCGTCGGTCCTCCTGTCGAGAATCTTCATGCGCCTACCGCGTCACTTAAGCACTCTCTTAGCCGTTGTTGCCACCTTAGGCCTCTGCGCATGCGGCGATAAAGAGGCCGCATCGAAGCAAGCGCAGGCAGCCCCCGCCCTGCCGGTCACGGTGGTGCGAGTCGAGCAAACCCGAGTGCCTTTGTCCTTCGACGCCGTTGGGCAGACGGAAGGGTCCCGCGAAATCGAAATCCGCGCCAGAGTCTCCGGCATACTCGAAAAACGAAGCTATAACGAAGGCGAGCGGGTCAAGCCGGGCACTGTTCTATTCCGTATCGATCCGACCGCCTATGAAATCGCCCTGCGCGAAGCACGCGCGAATTTGGCGCAGGAACAAGCGCGGCAGGAACAGGCGCGGATAGACGCCCACCGTCTGCGCGAATTGGCGGAGCAGCGCGCCATTGGTCAGCGCGAGTATGAACAAGCGCTTTCCACCTTCAAGCAGTCGAATGCGACGGTCGCCGCAGCGCAAGCGCGCGTATCGGATGCACAGCTCAATCTTTCTTACACCAATGTGACTGCGCCGATTGGCGGCATCACCGGGCGTGCGCTCCGGTCCGAAGGGAGTCTCGTCACAGCCAATACGGAATCCGCGCTCCTCACGACGGTCACGCAAGTCGATCCGATCTGGGTGAGTTTTTCGATCTCGGACGTGGAGTACGAGCGCATTCGAGGAACGCAAAAGAATGCGCAGGTACGGCTCCTCAACAAAGATGGCAGCGTGGCCGCCGCGAACGGACGCTTGAACTTCGCGAGTTCCACAGTGGATCGCAGCTTGGGCACCGTGCAAATGCGCGCCGAGTTCAGCAACAATGGCCAAGGGTGGCTGCCGGGTCAGTATGTAAAAGTGCAAATCCTCGCCGGCGAGCAACAGGCTTTCCTCGTGCCCCAGGTTGCGGTCATGCAGAACGAGCAAGGCCGTGCGGTGTGGGTGGTGGGTCCCGACAATAAAGTTGCGCCCAGACCGATTCAAACGGCAAATTGGATCGGCGCCGATTGGGTGGTGACCGGCGGATTGCAGTCCGGCGAGCAAGTCGTCATCGACAACATGATGAAACTGAAACCCGGCGCGCCGGTACAACCTCATGCGCCCGGCGCACCGCCCGCGAGTTCGGGCGCGGGTTCGGGTTCGGGTTCGGGGCCGGCCCCCGCTACCTCACCGGCGAAATAACGCATGGGCAATTTTTCCCGCTTCTTTATCGAGCGGCCGATTTTCGCGAGCGTACTGGCAATCATCATCACTCTCGCAGGTGTTGTCGCGGCGCTTACGCTACCGGTCGCGCAGTATCCCCAGATACAACCCCCCACCGTCACCATTTCCGCCAGCTATCCCGGCGCGAGTGCTGAGACGCTAGCGAAAACAGTTGCAGCACCGATCGAGGAACAACTCTCGGGCGTCGAAAACCTCATCTATTTCAATTCCAGTTCCGCCTCGAATGGCACGGTCAGTATTACGGCTACTTTCGAGGTCGGCACCGATGTCGATCGCGCGACCTTTCAGCTGAACAACCGGGTGCAATTGGCCACCCCGCGCTTACCCGAAGAAGTGCGACGCAATGGCGTGACGGTGCAGAAGCGTTCCAACGATATTCTCGTCGTCATCGCCTTACGCTCGAACAACCCGGCTTACGACACGCTCTACTTAGCGGACTTTGCGACCGTCAACATCATCGACGAACTCAAGCGTATTCCGGGCGTCGGTGACGTTACCTTGTTCGGTTCCGGTTACTCCATGCGCATCTGGCTTAACCCGGATCGAATGGCCCAGCTCGGCGTCACCACCACGGACATCGCCAGCGCGATCCGCGCACAGAATGCGCAATATGCGGCCGGCGCGGTGGGCGGCGAGCCGGCCCCACCGGGACAAGCGTTGACCTATACCGTCACGGCTCAAGGCCGGCTGCTGACCGCGGAGCAATTCGGCGAAATTATCGTCCGTGCCGGCGGCAGTGGCGGTGTGCTCAAGGTGAAGGATGTCGCGCGAGTGGAACTCGGCGGCCAAACCTACGACCGCTCGACGACGATCGATGGCAAGAACGGGGTCGGTTTGGCCGTGTATCTACAAACGGGCGCCAATGCGCTCGAGGTTGCCGACGCCGTCAAGGAACGAATGATGGGGTTTCAAGCAGACTTGCCCCAAGGCGTCGAATACGTCATTCCCTTCGATACCACGCGTGTCGTGGCCGAGTCGATCAAGGAAGTGGCCATCACCATCGGCGAGGCGGCAATTCTGGTCGTGCTGGTCGTCTATCTTTTTCTGCAAAGTTGGCGCGCGACCATCATCCCCATGATCGCAGTGCCGGTATCTCTCCTAGGCACCTTCGCCGGGCTTTTCATGCTCGGCTTTTCGATCAACACGCTGACTTTGTTTGCCATGGTCCTCGCCATCGGGATCGTGGTTGACGATGCGATCGTCGTCCTCGAAAACGTCGAACGACTGATGCGCGATCACAAGATGGCCCCTAAAGAGGCTGCGATCGAAGCGATGCGTGAAGTGTCCGGTGCGGTACTTGCCATCGTGCTTGTCTTATGTGCCGTGTTCATTCCGGTTGCGTTTCTTGGCGGCATCGCGGGCCAACTCTATAAACAATTCGCCGTCACCGTTGCGATTGCGGTGGTGATTTCCGGTGTGATCGCGCTCACTTTGACGCCTGCGATGTGCGCGATACTGCTAAAGCCCGGCGATCACGACAGCAAGCTCTTTCGCCCTTTCAACCGCGGGTTCGACCGCACGACGCGGGGATTTCTGCGCGGCGTGAACTGGTCGCTGACCCATCGGTTTTTCTCGCTGCT
>DATEOW010000037.1:0-4509 GCA_035273665.1 Burkholderiales bacterium
CGCACATAACGAAGTTGCTGGAAGTTCATGGTTATATTTATATAACTAGAAGTTATTGATCAATGATTTTTAATTCGTTCTATTCATATCAGCTCTTCCGTAGGATCGCAAGCCTCTGGTTTGGCAGTGGGCTTTATGGAATTTCTTTGGTACATCGTGCCGGGGCTGGTGGTCGGTTTGTTGGTTGGCGCGACGGGCGTCGGCGGCGGATCGATCATGACGCCTGTGTTGACCTCCGGTTTCGGCATCCCGCCGGCCATCGCGGTCGGCACCGACTTAGTCTTCGCGGCGCTGACCAAGACGGCCGGCACCTTCACGCATCGTCTGCAAAATTCCGTTGAATGGCGCGTCGCGGGTCTTCTATGTCTAGGGAGTCTCCCCGCCGCGGCGCTCACGATCCTGCTGATGAAACACTTCGGCATTCACGGCAAAAACGTCTTCATTGAAATGTGCCTTTCCGCGGCGCTTATCTGCACCGCCACTGCGATGTTGGCGGGCAAGCAATTCGGCGGCATTGCACAACGATTAGGGCTTACCAGGCCACGCAACGCAGTGATCGGCACCGTTATCTCGGGTGTGGTGCTGGGCAGTCTGGTGAGCGTCACCTCTGTGGGCGCGGGCGCGCTTGGTGCAACACTGATATTGACACTTTATCCGCGCCTGACTGTCATCAAGGTAGCGGGGACCGATATCGCGCATGCTGTGCCGCTCACTGCGGTCGCCGGTATCGGCCATATTTGGCTGGGTACTGTGGATTTCAGCCTCCTCACCGGCCTATTAATAGGGTCTATCCCGGGGATAATTTTAGGCAGCTTGATTGGCAAGCGTCTCCCTGAGACTATCCTGCGCCGCATCCTCGCCCTGCTGCTTTTGGCAGTGGCGCTATACCTCATACTGAGACGAGTGCTCTAACGTGTATATCTACGACGAAATCGATCAACGCATGGTGGACGAACGGGTCGCGCAGTTTCGCGATCAGGTTCGGCGCTATCTGGAAGGCAAGCTGCCGCGCGAAGAATTTCTTCCGCTGCGCCTTCAGAACGGCCTTTACATGCAACGTCATGCGCACATGTTGCGCATCGCCGTTCCTTACGGCCTGCTCAATTCCAAGCGCATGCGCATGTTCGCGCATATCGTGCGCAAGTACGACAAAGGCTATGGCCACTTCAGCACGCGCCAGAATCTGCAGATCAACTGGCCCGAGCTCAAAGACGTGCCCGATATTCTGGCCGATCTCGCCACGGTGCAGATGCACGCGATCCAGACCAGCGGCAATTGCGTCCGCAACGTCACGACGGATCAGTTCGCCGGCGTCGCGGCGGATGAAATCGTCGATCCCTTCATCTGGTGCGAAATCATTCGCCAGTGGTCGACCTTTCATCCTGAGTTCGCGCGTCTGCCGCGCAAATTCAAAATCGCCGTCAACGGTGCGAAAACCGATCGCGCTGCCGTGTTGATCCATGACATCGGCCTTCACGCCGTCCGTGCCGACGACGGCGCACTCGGTTTCAAGGTGATCGTCGGCGGCGGCCTCGGTCGCACGCCGATTATCGGTTCGGTGATCCGCGAGTTTTTGCCCTGGCCGCATTTGCTCACCTATCTCGACGCGATCATGCGCGTGTACAACCGCTACGGCCGCCGCGACAACAAGGCCAAGGCGCGCATCAAGATCATCGTAAAAGAATTCGGGCCGGAGAAATTCGCCCGCATGGTCGAAGAGGAATGGGCGCATCTGAAAGACGGCCCGGCAACGCTGGTCGAAGAGGAAGTGAAGCGCGTCGAGTCGCGGTTCACTCGCCCGACTTACGAAACACTTCCCGCGAGCGACCCCGGCGTGGACGCCGCGCTTGCAACGAACAAAGCATTTGCTGCTTGGCATAAACGCAATGTGTTCGCGCACAAAGTGCCGGGTTATGCCGCCGTTACTTTGTCGCTCAAACCAAGCGGCGTTCCACCGGGCGATTGCACAGCGGAGCAGATGGAAGCGGTTGCCGATATGGCGGATCGCTATAGCCAAAGCGAGCTCCGCGTCACGCATGAACAGAACCTCGTGCTCGCGGACGTCAAGCAATCGGATCTCCTGGCCGTGTGGGAAGACGCGAAAGCGATCGGCTTCGCCACGCCCAATATCGGCCTGCTGACCAACATCATCTGCTGCCCCGGCGGCGATTTCTGCTCGCTCGCCAACGCCAAGTCGATCCCCATCGCACTCGCAATTCAAGAGCGCTTCGACGATCTGGATTATTTATGGGACATCGGCGACCTCGATCTCAATATTTCCGGTTGCATCAACGCCTGCGGACATCATCACGTCGGCAACATCGGCATTCTGGGCGTCGATAAGCAGGGCGAAGAGTGGTACCAAGTTTCGATCGGCGGTTCCCAAGGCAACGAGGCCTCGCTCGGAAAAATCATCGGCCGCTCTTTCGCGCAGGAAGACATGCCCGATGTCATCGAGAAGCTGATCAAGTGCTACATCGATAAGCGCGAGCACGAAGAAGAACGTTTCATCGACACGGTGCGCCGTGTCGGTCTGGATCCTTTCAAGGAATATGTCTATGGCAAAGCTGATCAAGGCCCGGCAGGCCGCGCAGGACAACTGGCAACTGCTTAAGGCGGCAGAAGACGGCACGCTTGCGCTGCCCGCAAGCGGCGCTGTGATCGTTCCCTTGGCGACATGGAAAGCACAGCGCGATGTGTTGCTTGCGCGCGGTGACGTGGGCGTACTGCTGGAACCGAATGAAGAGCCGGGCGAACTCGAAGGCGATGTCGCCGCCCTGCCCCTCATCGCAATAAATTTCCCGAGCTTTCAGGATGGCCGCGGTTACTCGACGGCGCGCCTACTCCGCGAGCGCTTCGGTTTCAGAGGCGAGTTGCGGGCCGTCGGCGACGTATTACTCGATGAACTGTTCTATATGAGCCGCGTGGGGTTCGATGCCTTTGTCTTGCGCGACGATCAAGATCTCGATGCATGCTTGAAAGTCTTCGACACATTCAGCGAAGCCTATCAAGTCTCGGTCGAACGTCCTGTACCGCTGTTCCGGCGGCGATTGGCGAATGCTTGACGATGGGCGCCAAACTCGCCATTACCTCCGATAGCGCCCTCGCGCTGACCGCCAAAGTCCAAGCGCTGGAAGCCTTACTTGCGGGCATCGCCCACACTTATTCGCCCGCGGTATTGGCATCGAGCCTCTCCATCGAAGACATGGTGATTACGGACGCGATCCTGCGCAACAACATCACGATCGGCATTTTTACGCTCGATACCGGCCGCATGCACCAAGACACGCTCGACGTAGTCGGTGCGATCCGCGACCGCTATGGCGTCAATATCGAGGTACTTCAACCGCAACAGCAGGCCGTTACCCAATACGTGAAGGTCTATGGTCGCGACGCCTTGTACGAAAGCGTCGATCTGCGCAAAGCCTGCTGCGAAATTCGCAAGGTGGAACCGCTTAAACGCGCGCTTGCAGGTAAGAAAGCGTGGATCACCGGCCTGCGGCGCGCCCAAGCCGTGACGCGCGACGACTTGCAGGTTGAGGAATACGACGAGCTCCACAGCCTGAAAAAATTCAATCCGCTGGCCGACTGGTCGGAGGAAGAGGTGTGGGCTTATCTGCAGGTTTACGAGGTTCCCTACAACCGGCTCTTCGATCAGGGCTATCGCTCGGTCGGCTGTGCGCCCTGTACGCGTCCCACTACTGCCGGTGAAGACGTGCGGGCCGGTCGCTGGTGGTGGGAAGAACCGGAATCCAAAGAATGCGGCCTCCATGTCGGACCGGACGGCCGTCTTGTGAGAAGCAAGGGAGCGTGAAATGAGTGCCGTATTGAAATCGACATCACAAGAGTATGAGCTGCCGAAACGCAGTCATCTCGATTGGCTGGAATCCGAAGCCATCCACATCATGCGCGAGCTCGCGGGCGAATGCGCGAACCCGGTGGTCTTCTTTTCCGGCGGGAAGGATTCGATCGTGCTTCTGCGGCTCGCGGAAAAAGCGTTCCGGCCCGGTCGCTTCCCCTTCCCCATGCTCCACATCGACACGGAACACAATTATCCGGAGGTCATAGAATTCCGCGACCGCCGCGCCAAAGAGCTTGGCGAACGCCTGATCGTACGTTCGGTGGAAGACTCGATCAAACGCGGCACGGTGCGTTTGCGCGGCCCACTCGACAGCCGCAATGCAGCGCAAGCCGTCACGCTGCTCGAAGCGATCGCCGAGTTCGGTTTCGATGCTTGCATCGGCGGCGCGCGACGCGACGAAGAAAAGGCGCGCGCCAAGGAGCGCGTCTTCTCCTTCCGCGACGAGTTCGGTCAATGGGATCCGAAGAATCAACGTCCCGAACTGTGGAGCCTGTACAACACGCGCGTGCACAAAGGCGAGCACATGCGGGTATTCCCGATCAGCAACTGGACCGAGCTGGATGTGTGGCAATACATCGAACGCGAAAAACTGGAAGTGCCGTCGATTTATTACGCACACAAGCGCCCGGTCGTGCGCAAGAACGGCC